>CAZQVX010000039.1:1599-10264 GCA_964596845.1 uncultured Syntrophomonadaceae bacterium
ATAATTATTTCCAAATCAATACTTGGTACCTCTCTGGATATTGTTGAGAAGGCTTTGTCCAAACAAAACACCATTCAATACCTGGAAAACATCTTTTGTGAAATCAATTCACCTCAAATAACGTTGTCTGCTACGAATCTCGAGCTTTTCATCAAGGTTTCTCTCCCCTGTGAGGGAGAAGGTTGCGACAAAGTATTGCTTCCCCCAAAGATAACCGATATAGTACGTCTTCTTCCGGATTCAGAAGTTAACCTCGAATTAAAACCAGATAATTTCCAGATTGATCTGAGCAGCGGGCGATCCAGATACAATTTATTCGGTGCAGACCCGGCTGACTTTCCGCCAATAGAAAAAGCTTTGCCGGAAAACATTGAACCGATTGCCATGGATCCATTAGCGTTAAAGCAGATTCTTAAGATGGTGATCTTTGCAGCATCGACGGAAGAAACCAGGCCGGCATTTAATGGGATACTCTTTGAATTTGACAAAAACCGGTGCGTCTTAATGGCTTCAGATACTTACCGCCTCGTAGTGAAGAATATGGTTAATGAAAACTGGGATTTTCCCCATAAAAGATGCCTTGTTCCGGCAAAAGCGCTGCGGGAGTTGTTGAAAATATTAGAGCAAAGTGAAGAGCAAATGGTCCTCTTTCCTGCCGGCGATCAACTCATATTTGACCTGGGTAAGGTCTATTTTGCAGCAAGACTGCTCAATGAAAAGTATCCAGATATCAGCTCTGTTGTTCCGGAGCGTTTTCTAACCAGGGCTACAGTTAACCGCAGTGATTTGGGCGAAGCGATCGGCCGGGCAGCGCTGCTGGCTGAAGGGCCCAATAGCGCGGTCCGCCTCTCTATTGAAAGCGGATCTCTTGCCATACAGGTTTCCTCATCCATCGGGCGAATGGAAGAGGAACTATCGGTTAATTACGAGGGAGAAGATGTAGACCTTTATATAAATTCTCGGTTTATTACGGATATGCTGAGGGCTGCTTCTCCGGAAGAGATAATTATTGATTTTCACGGAAAAACCGGGCCGGTTGTTTTTCGTCTGCCGGAAGATAAAAGTTATCTTTATCTGGTATTACCAATTAGAATGAATTGATAAAGCGGTATAAAAAGAGTGCATATCGTCTCGCTTAAACTGATCAATTTCCGAAATTACAGCCGCCAGGAGTTGGTGTTAAATCCGGGTATTAACGTATTTTGTGGTAATAATGCCCAGGGTAAGACCAATCTGCTTGAAGCGCTCTACTATCTGGCGGTTGCCCGTTCTTTTCGAACCAGTCAGGAGTCTGAAATAGTACGCCTGGGCAATGATTTTTTTTATCTGAAGGGTATTTTTATGACCCGTGATGGCAGTCGCCTGGCTGAAATAGGATATCAGCAACCGCACCGCCTGCAGATCAAAGAAAACGGAAAGACTTTTAAAAGGGGAGACTACATCTACCGGCACCCGGTGGTGATATTTTATCCTGACGATCTATTTCTGGTTAAAGAAGGACCTTCCGTGCGCCGCCGTTTTCTTGATATGGAATGCTCCCGCATAAAACCGCTTTATTACTGCATGTTACGAGATTACTACCGGGCTTTGCGGCAGAGAAATAGATTTCTAAAAGAGAACCGGGGCTGTCGCTCTGTGGATCCTTTAGCAATGGAACCCTGGGAAAAAGCGCTTATAGAGATGGGAAGCTGGATTATCAAAGAGAGGATTCAGTTTATAAGTTCTCTGGAACCGCAAGCCCAGTCACATTTCGGTTCGCTTACTGCAGAAAACGAAGCTATTTCGCTGCGCTACAGATCAACTATAAGTTTTGGCGAGAATATCGAAGGGGTAGAATTATATTATAAAGAGCAGTTAGAAGAGGGGCGCCTTTCAGAAATACGTAAAGGCTCTACACAATGTGGCCCCCATCTTGATGATTTTACTGTTATGGTTAATGGCCTGGATGTCCGCAAATTTGGCTCTCAGGGACAGCAGCGCAGCGCTGTGCTGGCCTTAAAAATGGGGGAAGTAGATCTTTTTAAAAGCGCAATGGGGGAAAATGCAGTTCTTCTACTGGACGATGTTTTCTCTGAACTTGATGAAGAGAGGCGGCGAAGACTTTTTCAATTTTTAAGCCGCAGAGCTGATCAATCTTTTATTACCACTGCCGTTCCTTTGCAGGATTTAAAGCAGAGTTATCCCCAGAACATGCATTCTTTCACAGTGTGTGGGGGGGATATAAAAATTGATTGAACTGAGTCAGGTAATTGAACAGATGTTGCGCAAACGAAAGATGTGGCGCCAGTATCAGCAATGCCTTATAATAGAACAATGGGATCTGCTTGTTGGTAAAGAAATAGCTGCCGTAACCAGCGCCCAACTTATGCATAAGCAGGTGCTTCGAGTTCTGGTGAGCGATTCGACATGGCTATACCATCTCACCCTGTTAAAGCCGCAATTGATTGAAAAAATCAATAAATATGCCGGTGAAAACCTGGTCCGGGATCTATATTTTCAGATTGGACTCGATCCTCAAAATAAGTAAACTTAGAGGGTAATACTGCTTTGGCATGTGCTATTAGAAATTAATTTGGGGGAATAATATGTTTTTGCATATTGGATATTCGCGTATTGTTTTTAAGGAAAACATAATCGGTGTTTTTCATATGAATCTTAAGGATAACCCCATCAATAAGCAGTTTCTAGAGTCGGCCAACAAAAGAAATTTTTTTCGCAATTGCAATCTGGACGACTACAAATCATTTATAGTGACGGACACCGATCTGTTTTTTTCACCCGTTGTCCCGGCAACCCTGACTCGCAGAAATAAACAGATATAAGGCAAGCAGATAAGCGTTCAAGCCAGGTTTTACCCCGTTCAAATTGATGATATAATCTACATGTATAGTGAGATGATGGAGGTAGGTAATGGCGAAGCAGAAGTCCAACCATGGGGAGCAGGAGTATGGTGCGGCCCAGATACAAGTTCTGGAAGGCCTGGAGGCGATCCGCCGCCGTCCGGGGATGTACATCGGTTCTACCGGCAGCCCCGGGCTGCATCATCTTGTATTTGAGGTTGTAGATAACAGTATTGATGAGGTGCCCTACGGCTGCAAAAATATTAAAGTATGGATTCATCAGGATAACAGTGTCACAGTGAGCGATGACGGCCGCGGTATCCCCGTCGAGGAACATCCTCACCAAAAACGGCCGGCGGTAGAAGTGGTTCTAACAACACTTCATTCCGGAGGTAAATTTGGCAATGATACCTACAAAGTTGCAGGGGGCCTTCATGGTGTAGGCGTTTCTGTGGTCAATGCACTGTCCGAATGGCTCGAAGTGGAGATATACCGTAACGGGAAGATTTACCATCAGCGTTATGAGCAAGGTAAAAAGATCAATAATCTGGAGATAACGGGAAATAATAAACGGACTGGAACGAAGATCACATTCCGGCCCGATGCAGGTATCTTTGAAGAGATCAATTTTGAAAATGAAATTATCATCCAGCGTTTGCGCGAGCTGGCTTTTTTGAACAGGGGGACCAGGATTACCTTCAACGATCTGCGCAGCGGCGTTGAAGAGCAATTTCGCTACGAAGGCGGAATTAATCAGTATATCTCATTCCTTAACGAGGGCAAGGATGTTCTACCGAAGAAGCCCATATATATTTACCGCGAAATAAATAGCTTTTTAATAGAGATTTCACTTCAATATCAGAGCAGTTACAATGAAATGATATTTACTTATGCCAACAATATCCACACAAAAGAAGGCGGCACACACGAACAGGGCTTTAAGGCTTCTTTAACTCGTTTAATCAACGATTACGCCCGTCGGACAGGCTTGCTAAAAGAAAATGAGAGCAATTTCAGTGGGGATGACGTCCGTGAGGGATTGACAGCGATTTTAAGTGTAAAGATGCATGATCCCCAGTTTGAAGGACAAACCAAGACTAAGCTGGGCAACCCTGAAATCCGCAGTGCTGTCGATACAGCCTGCTACGAAGGGATGGCAACCTTTCTCGAAGAGAACCCCTCCACAGCCCGTAAGATAGTGGAAAAAGCTATCCGGGCAGCGAGAGCACGTGAAGCTGCGCGTAAAGCCAGGGAGCTTACCCGCCGAAAAAACTCCCTTGATTTTACCAATTTGCCTGGAAAACTGGCAGATTGCAGCAGCAAGGATCCGGGTGAAAGTGAACTCTTTTTGGTGGAAGGTGATTCTGCCGGCGGTTCTGCAAAACAAGGCCGTGACAGACGAATACAGGCCATCTTGCCCCTTCGGGGTAAAATACTCAATGTAGAAAAGGCCCGGCTGGACCGTATCCTGGGTAATGAAGAGATCCGCACCATCATCACCGCTGTAGGGACAGGAGTTGGGGAGGATTTTTCCGTAGAGAAAGCCCGGTACCAAAAAGTCGTGATTATGACTGACGCGGATGTGGACGGCTCGCATATAAGGGTACTACTGCTGACATTTTTTTATCGTTATCTGCCCGTATTGATCGAAAGCGGATTTGTTTACATTGCTCAGCCGCCGCTTTATAAAGTGAAGAAGGGCAAAAAAGAACAATATCTTTACCGGGATGAGGAACTGGAGAGACTGCTTAACAAATGGGGGCGCGAAGGCGTTCAGGTGCAGCGCTACAAGGGCCTTGGAGAGATGAACCCGGATCAGTTATGGGATACTACCATGAATCCCGAAACACGTTTTATTAAAAGGGTGGAGCTCATCGACGCTCAAAAAGCAGATCAAACATTTTTTGTGCTTATGGGAGATAAGGTTGAGCCGCGGCGGCGTTTTATTGAAGAAAATGCCGCCGCAGTCCGGAACCTTGATATATAGCAACTTCTGTTTTTAAGGGTTTTCTACTGCCCCATGCAGAGGTATTGCGTTTAACTGCCGGACAGCCCTTCTTTAAAGAATTTTAAATCCCAGCGAGGTGCATAAAATGCCTTATATGGCACTTCCTTTTATTTTGCTGGCTGCTCTGATCGCCGGTTATTTAATTTATCGCAACCGCAAGACAGGCGGGGTGACATTCAAGGTAAAGCATCTGCTCTTCAATCGAGTTAACCTTGATCTGCTGCTTTCAGCGCTACTTGTATGTGCGCTCTGTGCCCTATTTTTGCGATCGGATCTGATTAAATTGAATGAGCTGCTGGCTGCGGAAGCCTCCACTGCTGACGGCCGCTGGATTTACGGAAGCCGGATTATTTTCTACATTGTTCTCATGATTGGTTTTTTAGCGAGACAGTTGGAGCGTCCGGCCCTGCGAGAAAAGGGGATCTCTTCCGCCCGCTGGTTTTGGACATGGGATCAGGTCAAATCATACCGCTGGAACAGTAACCTTCTGGTGTTTCAAATAGGATATTCTAAAAAACAGGTTACCGAAACCTGGGCTGTAGATCCGGAACAGAAGCAAGAGCTTGATCGCTTGCTAAGACAGAGGACCAGAAAGCGGGATAAAAAGGTTAAAAAAGGCAAACCGGCAGGAAGGTAACCCGCCTTGTTGAGCTGGAGAAATGAGGTGCTAAATGACCGAAAAAAAACGAATTATTCCTGTCAGTGTTCATGAAGAAGTAAAAAACTCGTTTTTAGATTATGCCATGAGTGTGATTGTCAGTCGTGCTCTTCCTGATGTCCGAGATGGACTTAAGCCGGTACACCGGCGAATCCTATACGCCATGTCAGAAATGGGTTCAACACCGGATAAACCGCATCGCAAGTCGGCGAGGATTGTTGGTGAAGTGCTCGGCAAATACCATCCCCATGGGGATGTGGCTCTATACGAGGCCATGGTTCGCCTGGCTCAGGAATTTACTACTCGATACCCCCTCGTTGACGGCCACGGCAATTTTGGTTCTCTCGACGGCGATGCTGCTGCGGCGATGCGATACACAGAGGCCCGGCTTTCACCGGTGTCCATAGAACTGTTGACCGATCTTCACAAGGAAACAGTGGATTTTCGGCCAAATTTCGATGAAAGCCTCCTGGAACCTGTTGTTTTGCCCTCGCGTTTTCCTAACCTGCTAGCGAATGGCTCGGCAGGAATCGCTGTGGGGATGGCCACCAATATACCGCCCCATAACCTGGGCGAGCTAATTGAGGCCTTGCATGACCTCATCGAACATCCGGATATCCCGGTAGAAGGGCTTCAACGAGTAATAAAGGGGCCGGATTTCCCCACCGGAGGCATAATTGTGGGCAATGAGGGGATCAACCAGGCTTACCGATCCGGTCGGGGGATCATCCGCATGAGGGGTCGTGTATATTTTGAAAAAATGGATCGAGGACGCGATCATCTGGTGATCAGCGAACTTCCCTACCAGCAGAACAAGGCCAAACTGGTGGAAAAGATCGCAGAGCTGATCAAGGAAAAAAGAATTGAGGGAATCACCGATTTAAGAGATGAGTCTGACCATACCGGAGTGCGAATAGTCCTGGAAATACGTCCGGAGTATGAGCCGCAGCTAATCATCAACCAGCTTTACCAATATACGCCGCTTCAGCAGACTTACGGTATTATCATGCTGGCCCTGGTTAAGGGAGAGCCGAAAGTTCTAGATTTAAAAGAGATGCTGGTCTGTTATCTCGACCATCAAAAAGAGATCATCCTTCGCCGGACCCGATTTGATCTGAACCGGGCTGAGGAAAGATTGCATATCATTGAAGGCCTGCGAATCGCTCTCTCCCGTCTCGATGAGGTGATTGCTTTGATCCGCCGTTCCACCGATACTCCTTCGGCTCGGACAGGCCTGATGGAACTTCTGGGGATTTCTGAAAAACAAGCCCAGGCGATCCTTGACTTAAGGCTGCAGAGACTAACCCGGCTTGAGCAGTCCAAACTTGAAGAAGAGCACCGGGGATTGCTGAAAAAAATAGCCTATCTGCGGAGCGTGCTGGCCGATGAAAGTCTTGTTCTCGGTATAATACGTGATGAGTTGCAGGAGATCAAAGAGAAACATGCCAACGAAAGGCGCACCCAGATTGTAGCCGGAGTTGATGACTTTGAACTCACCGACTTGATCATGGAGGAAGATGTGGTCATAACGATTACCGATCGCGGTTATATCAAAAGGCTGCCGGCGGCAACTTACCGTAGTCAGCGGCGCGGCGGCAAGGGTATTGTGGGGATGCAAACACGCCAGGACGATCTGGTAGAGCAATGTTACTTCGCTTCAACCCACGATCAAATCCTTCTCTTCAGCAATCGGGGGAAAGTCTACCGGTTAAACATTTATGAAATTCCCGAATCCAGCCGCCAGTCGAGGGGAACCGCCCTGGTAAACCTGCTGCCTCTGGAGAAGAAAGAATATATTACGGCCACGCTGCCTATTAGCGGTTATGGTGAGGAGAAACACCTGCTTATGATCACCGTCCGCGGCTATATAAAGAAGACACCGTTACAAGACTTTCGCAACGCCCGCAAAACGGGCTTGATTGCACTCACACTTGGAAATCAAGACGAACTGATTTCTGTGCATCTTACAGACGGAGCTGAGGAGATTATTATCGGGACTGATGAGGGATATTTTATTCGTTTTCACGAAACCGATGTTCGCCCCATGGGGCGTTCAGCCCGGGGGGTTAAAGCCTTAACCCTGAAACCGCCGCACAAGGTAGTTGGGGCGGATCTTATCAGGGCGGGACAGGTCATCCTTATGGCTTCAGCGGCGGGATACGGCAAAAGAGTTGCTGCCGATGATTTTCGCCCTCAGCGCCGGGGCGGCAAAGGCCTAATCGGCATGAACATTTCAAAGGAAAGCGGCCCTCTCACCGGGTTCATGGTCATGAGCGAGGGCGAAGAAGATTTTATTATCATTACTGCCGGGGGGCTGGTCATCCGGCAGAAAACGGCAGAGGTTTCCCTGCTGCGGCGCTATGCCCGGGGTGTAACCCTGATCCGCCTTGAGGAAGGGGATCAGGTTGTCGATTTAATCGGTCTTCCCGAGGAGAGTAACGCGTAAAATGTTGTCTAGATGCCGCAACATTTTTCTGTTCCTGCTAACGTTATCCTTCTTTTTATTTACTGCCGGGTGCAGCCCTGACCCGAACCGCCACAAGGTAGGGACGCTGCTCCTTACCGGCGACATTATCGTTGTGGGCAGTGGTATCGCTGGATTGACGGCCGCCCTGGAGGCGGCCCGGCATGGTGCAGCGGTGATACTTTGTTACGATAAACTGCAGGACGACAGCTGGATATGGAAAAAGGGAGCCCTTACTGCGGAAGGCGGGGCTTCCCGCGAGCCCCTGGAAGATATTCTCTATGCTTCCGGTAATGGACGGGGCAAGAAGTGGCACTATGAACTTTTGGCCCGGCGCGCAGACCAGGATCTGGCCTGGCTGGCCCGGGAAACAGGTTTAGCCCTGGTGCCGGATGGAGCATACGGGGTTATGCTGGGAAACATATCTTTTGAGCGGGCCCGGCAGTTGCTTATGGAAAAGGCCCTAAAGGAGGGGATCCGCTTTGTTGAAGGAGCCGCCCTGCAGGAGTTCCTTTTCTCCGAGGAGGGCTGTGCTGCCGGAATCACCTTCCTCGATCCCCATGGTGTCCACTACACTGCTTATGCCCCGGCCGTGATCCTGGCTGACGGCGGTTGCTTCGGTGACCCGGAACTGCTTCAGGAGCTTGATCCGGAGACAAACGCCGCTTCCTGGTGCTGCAGCAGCGAAGGCGCGG
>CAZQVX010000040.1:0-10055 GCA_964596845.1 uncultured Syntrophomonadaceae bacterium
TGCGGCCTCCTTACTTGTAGCGATAGGTAATCCGCCCCCGGGTCAGGTCATAGGGTGAAAGTTCTACCAGGACCCGATCTCCGGGGAGAATCCGGATAAAATTCATACGGATTTTACCTGAAACATGAGCCAGCACCTTTAGACCATTTTTCAGCTCAACCCGAAACATGGCATTTGGAAGAGGTTCTACCACGGTCCCCTCCACCTCGACCACATCTTTCTTCCTGGTCATCAGCTGCTCATTCCTCCTCTTCCCCCGGTGCCAGCTCATCAATAAATTTAATTACCTGGCTATCCGTTAATTTTTGGTTGCGACTCAGCTCTTCGATCTCCGCCCGGCGTGAATAACGCTGCAGGTGGATCACATTTTTTTTCTTTGGCCGGGCGAGAGGGCGGCTCCGTCCGTCGGCGAGAAGCACTTCTCGCGGGTTGATTATCTTGATTACCAGATAGTGCTTCCCCCTATCCCGGCCTGCTCTGGAGCGGACGAGCTGCCCAGGCCTTAAATCCTCCATCACTCCGCCTCTCCTTTCCCCGGTCAAAGGACGGTCAATATGACAGGACCGTCTTCACCAAGAGCAACGCTGTGCTCAAAATGGGCCGAAAGGCTACGGTCCCTGGTCACCACTGTCCAGCCGTCATCCAGCACCTCCACATCAGCTCCGCCCGCATTGACCATCGGCTCGATGGCCAGCACCATGCCCGGCTGAAGCCTGGGCCCATGCCCGGGCGGCCCCAGATTGGGCACCTGCGGTTCTTCATGCATCTCTGTGCCAATCCCGTGGCCCCCATAACTGTACACCACGGAAAAACGGTTTGTTTCCACATATTTCTGCACTGCATGGGAGATATCGGTAAGATGTGCTCCTGAGAACATTGCTGAAATGCCTTCATCCAGAGACTGCCTGGTGACTTCAATAAGCCGCATGGCCAGGGCACTGATCTTTCCAACGCCCAAAGTGACGGCGGTATCACTGTAATAACCTTTCAGGCAAACCCCCACATCAATGCTGATTATATCTCCCTCTTTCAGCCGGCGCAACCCCGGAATACCATGAACCACTTCATCATTTATGGAGGTACAGATAGAACCGGGAAAGCCATGATAGCCGAGAAAAGCTGGTTCCCCACCGGCTTTCCGGATCAATTTCTCAGCCCGTTTGTCAAGCGCCGCCGTGGTCACCCCGGGGGCGATCACTTCACCCAGCTCTTGCAGAACCATAGCCGCCACTTGCCCCGATTCGCGCATCATCTCAATTTCAAATGCTGACTTTAACCTGATCATCCTAATTCACCTATTTCATAAATCCGCGGTAGCTGCGCATGAGCATATGGCTTTCAATCTGTTTCATCGTCTCTAAAATCACGCCGACCACAATGATCAAGCCGGTGCCGGTAAATATAATATTTACGCCGGTGACCCCTTTAAAAATGATGGGGAATATAGCAATAAATGCCAATGCAAAGGCGCCCACCGTAGTCAACTTTGAAATAACCCTACCCAGAAATTCGGCAGTAGGGCGACCGGGCCTTAAACCCGGAATAAAACCGCCGTATTTCCGTATATTTCCTGCAACCTGAAAGGGATCGAACTGTACCGCCGTGTAAAAGTAGCAGAACCCGATAATAAGCAAGGTATAAAGCACTGTATTTAATGGTGTGCCCCAATCCAGCGTGGCGGCAATTCTTTCAGCTATGGGATGCTGGATAAACCGGACAAGGCTCTGGGGGATCGTAATGATCACAGAGGCGAAAATCACCGGAATCACCCCGGCCATGTTGATCTTCAGTGGAATGTGGGTGGCCTGGCCGCCGTACATTTTGCGGCCGACTACGCGCTTGCTGTACTGGACACTGATGCGGCGCTGCCCCTGGTCCATAGCCACAATAGCTACAACAAGCCCCAGCAGGATCAATATTGTCAGCGGCACATAATAGAAGGGCACCAGGCCGAAACGGATCTGCTCGGTGATGGTGATAACGCCGCTGGGAAAGCCGGCGATAATTCCGGCAAAGATGAGCAGCGAGATCCCGTTGCCGATTCCTTTTTCAGTGATCAGCTCGCCCATCCACATAAGAAAAGAGGTCCCTGCAGTCAGGGAAAGCACAATGATAAAATAAGCAAGAAAATTTTTCTCAGGTACCGCTTCAGCGATCAAGAAAGAGTAGCCGATCCCCTGGACGACGGATATCACCACGGTGCCATAGCGCGTAAACTGGGTCACCTTTTTTCGTCCATCGGGATCCTGACTCCATTCTTTTAACTTCGGGATGACCATGGTCAGCAGTTGCATGATGATGGAAGCGGTAATATAGGGCATAATTCCCAGGGCAAATATGGTGAACTTCTCCAGGCTACCGCCGCCGAGAATATTCAGGAATCCGAAAATAGTGTCCTCCTGAAAAAATTTGGCCAGTCGGGCGGCTTCGACACCCGGGACGGGAATTGCTGAACCGGCGCGAAAAACCACGAACATGGACAGGGTAAACAGGATTCTTTCTCTTAACTCTTTAATCCGCCATGCCGTGCGTATACTTTCGAACAAATCAAATCACCTCCGTTTTTCCGCCGGCTGCTTCTATTTTTTCTCGGGCCTGATTGCTGAAGCGGTGAGCCTGCACCACCAGTTTGCGCTCCAGTTCCCCATCTCCGAGAATCTTTAAGGGATCTTTCAGTGACTTGAGCAAACCTGCCTCTTTGAGCAGCTGCGGGGTCACGGTAGTATCATCTTCAAAGCAGTTTAAAGCAGCCAGATTCACCACAGACCACTTTTGCTTGAAGATGTTTGTAAATCCGCGCTTGGGCAGTCGTTGAAAGAGCGGCATCTGGCCGCCTTCAAAACCGCGGCGCGTTTTTGCTCCCGAACGGGATCCCTGGCCCTTTTGCCCCCGCCCCGAGGTCTTACCAAGTCCCGAGGCTAGACCCCTGCCTTTTCTTTTAGCCGCGCGCCTCGCTCCCCGCGGAGGATTTAACTCATGAAGACGCATCTGCGGCACCTCCCTCTGCACTGTCTTCAACTTTTACCATAAAGTTGACTGCTCTGATCATCCCCTGCAGCACCGGAGTATCCTGCTGCACAACTGTCCGGCCGATCCTGTTTAAGCCGAGCGCACGCAGCGTGCGCCGCTGTTTCGGCCGGCAGGCTACCGGGCTGCGCAATAGTGTAATTCGCAATTTTTTCGCCATGGCTGCTCCCCTTCTTAACCAAGCAGTTGGGATTCGTCAATGCCCCTTAGGGCGCTGACCTCTTCTGCCATTTTCAGTGATTTCAACCCTTCAACAGTCGCATTGACCATGTTTAAAGCGTTGGATGAGCCGAGCGACTTTGTCAATATATCTCTCACCCCGGCCAACTCCAGCACCGCCCGCACCGGGCCGCCGGCAATCACACCGGTTCCCTCTGAAGCAGGCTTCATCAAAACCTTGCCGGCGCCAAAACGACCCTGCACCGGATGAGGGATGGTGGTTCCCACCATGGGAACCCGAAACAATTTCTTTTTCGCATCTTCTATCCCTTTACGGATGGCCTCCGGCACTTCGCCGGCTTTACCCAGGCCGGCACCAACAATGCCGCTTTGATCTCCAACCACGACGAGTGCGCTAAAACTGAAACGGCGCCCTCCTTTGACCACCTTGGCCACCCGGTTAATTTTTACTACCTTTTCCATAAGTTCTTGAGCCGGTTCTATCTTTGACACCCCTGCCATCCCTCCTTTCTTAAAAGTTAAGACCTTCTTCACGCGCGGCATCAGCCAGCGCCTTAACGCGTCCGTGGTAACGGTAGCCGCCCCGGTCAAAAACAACCTCTTTAATCCCGCTATCTAATGCGCGCTGTGCCAGTAGAGCCCCAACTTTACCTGCAGCCTCGCAATCACTGCCGCGGGCTGACTGCTCGCGCAGCCCGGGATCGAGGCTGGAAGCAGCAGCCAGGGTCTTGCCGGACTGGTCATCAATGATCTGTGCATAAATATGCTTGCTGCTGCGGAATACGTTCAATCGAGGCCTGGCGGCATCTCCGCTGATCTTTACCCGAACACGCTGATGTCGCCTTTTCCGGGTTTTATTACGCGATTCGATTTTAATCATTACTCTGCACCTCCCGGCTGCTGCTACTTGCCAGTTTTGCCCACTTTATGCCGGACCTGTTCTCCGGCATACCGGATCCCTTTACCCTTGTACGGTTCGGGCGGGTAGACCCTCCGGATGACAGCGGCGAAATTACCAACCCTTTGCTTATCGATCCCTTTAACGATAATCTTGCTGGGACCGGGTACCTCGATCTCCATGTTCTCTTCGGGTTCAAAGATGACAGGATGGGAAAGACCCACGTTTAAGACCAGTTTCTCCCCCTGCAGGTTCGCCCGGTAACCTACCCCCACCAGCTCCAGAGCGCGGCTAAAACCTTCGGTCACTCCCGTGACCATGTTCTGAATTAGCGTCCTGGTCAGGCCATGCAGTGCCCGGTGTTCCGGACTGTCAGAAGGCCGTTTCACTGTAAGCCGGTTTCCTTCCTGCTCCACAAGCATAGCCGGGGGAAGTTCCTTGGTGAGCTGTCCCCGGGGCCCTTTGACGGTGATGCGGTTGTTGATAATATCGATCTCTACCTTCTCAGGTATGTCGATGGCTTTTTTACCGATGCGAGACATGGTAAACCTCCTCAATGCTTTACCAGATATAACAGATTACTTCTCCACCGCAGCCGGTTTTTCGGGCCTCCCGGTCGCTCATCACACCCTGGGAAGTGGAAATGATCGCCACTCCGAGCCCTCCCAGCACTCTTGGCAGTTCGTCCTTGTTCGCATATACCCGCAAGCCTGGTTTGCTGATCCTTTTCAGCCCGGTAATAGCGCGCCTCGAGTCGGGGCCGTACTTTAAATATACCCGAACAATACCCTGTTTTCTGTTCTCCACACACTCAAAATCCTTGATAAACCCTTCCTCCTTCATGATCTGCGCCATGGAGCGCTTCATTTTGGAGGCCGGAATATCTACCGACGAATGCCGAACCATATTCGCATTCCGGATCCGGGTCAGCATATCGGCAATTGGATCGGTCATCATTGAAAACTACCTCCTCTCTTTCCTTCCATCTCTACCAACTGGCTTTCTTTATGCCAGGAATTTTTCCCTCGTTGGCAAGTTGACGAAAGCAAAGGCGGCACATGCCAAACTTGCGCAGATACGCCCGCGGACGGCCGCAGATACGGCACCGGTTATAGCTGCGCACTTTGAATTTCGGATTACGGCCGGCCTTGGCAATCAGAGATTTTTTGGCCATCCTGACCCTCCTTTACATATAAGCCTCGCTCTTATGCAGCCCTGAAGGGCAGCCCCATAAGGGCGAGAAGCTCTTTTGCTTCTTCATCGGTCTTAGCTGTGGTCACAAGAACTATATCCATGCCCATGATCTTCTCTACCTTGCTGTATTCGATCTCTGGAAAAATAAGCTGTTCACGCAAACCAATAGTAAAATTGCCCCGTCCGTCAAAGGATCGCAGTGAAATCCCCCTGAAATCCCTCACCCGCGGCAGTGTGACATTGAACAGCTTATCCACAAAATCGTACATCCGCACACCCCGCAAGGTCACCTTGCAACCAATCGCCATCCCCTCGCGAAGTTTAAAGCTGGCTACCGACTTGCGAGCCCTGGTGATCACGGGGCGCTGTCCGGTGATCTGCATCAGATCACTCACTGCGGCATCAAGCACCTTGGGGTTATCCTTGCCCTCGCCAACTCCCATGTTGATCACTACCTTGACCAACCGGGGAACCTGATGAACATTTTTGTACTCGAACCGCTCCTGGAGAGCAGGCCTGATCTCCGAAATATACTTTTCTTTTAAGCGCGGCATCTTCTACTCCCCCTATTTGTCCAGAGCTTCTCCGCATTTTTTACAAGTGCGAACCCGCCGTCCGTCGGCAGTCAGCTTCTTTGCAATGCGGGTGGGCTTGTTGCAGGCCGGGCAGAGAAGCATCACCCTGGAGACAGGCATAGCTGCCTCCATCTCCCTGATCCCGCCCTGGGGTATTTTTTGGGTGGGCTTGGCATGCTTTTTGATCATATTAATGCCTTCCACCTTCACCCGTTCCTTGTCGGGTATGGCCTGGATCACCTTTCCCTTTTTACCTTTGTCCTTCCCGGAAAGAATGACCACCTGGTCGCCCCGGCGAATCCTCATTTTTTTCTGCGTCATCCTGCGCCACCTCCTTAAAACCCTTAAATCACCTCGGGAGCGAGTGAGATTATCTTCATAAATTCCTTTTCGCGCAACTCCCGGGCAACAGGGCCGAAGATCCGCGTTCCTCGCGGGTTGTTCTGCTCGTTGATGATCACGGCGGCATTTTCATCAAAATGGATATGCGAACCGTCCTTGCGGTTAAGCCGGCTTCTAGTGCGAACAATCACCGCCCGCACGATCTCGCCTTTCTTTACCACCCCGCCGGGAGCAGCCTCCTTTACCGAAGCGATGATCACATCTCCAACATGACCCGCCTTGCGCACGGAGCCGCCCATGATCCGGATGCACAAAATCTTTTTAGCGCCCGAATTATCGGCCACATTTAAGATGGTTTCGCTTTGAATCATCCTTGCCACTCCTTCCTCCCCTGCAACCTGAGCGCAGATGAGAATCTACAGCTGCGATCGTTTAACAATCTCCACCAGGCGCCACCTTTTGTCCTTGCTCAGCGGCCTGGTTTCCATAATCTTTACGAGATCGCCCGAATGCGTTTCGTTGTGTTCATCATGGAATTTATATTTTTTTGTCCGCCGGATGGTTTTCCCATAGAGGGGGTGTTGAGTCGTCCGCATCACGGCTGCGACCCTGGTTTTGTTCATCCTGTCGCTGACTACTGTGCCGGTAAAAACTTTACTTTTTTTCTCTTTCAAATCTAAGCCTCCCTTCACTCCATGGGTTTAGCTTCAGGCCCGTTCCCGCTGTACAGTCTTAACCCGGGCTATGCTGCGGCGCACTTCTCTGATCCGCATCACGTTCTCAAGCTGCCCGGTAGCCGCTTGAAAGCGGAGATTAAAAAGCTCTTCTTTCAGCTCCTTGAACTTCTCTTCCAGCTCTCCATCATTTAACTCACGAAATTCTTTTACTTTCATTCTGCAACACCACCTGCATCAGCCCTTTTAACGAACCTTGTTTTAATGGGCAACTTGTTGGCCGCAAGACGAATCGCCTCTTTAGCCGTATCCTCCTGCACGCCGGCCAGTTCAAACATGACCCGGCCCGGCTTAACCACGGCAACCCAGAACTCGGGTGAACCTTTTCCTTTGCCCATCCGGGTCTCCGCAGGCTTTTTGGTCACCGGTTTATCGGGGAAGATACGAATCCAGACCTTCCCTCCCCGCTTGATATAACGGGTCATGGCAATACGGGCTGCCTCAATCTGCCTGCTGTCAATCCAGGCAGGTTCAAGCGCCTGAATTCCATATTCGCCAAACTGGATCACTGTTCCGCCCTTTGCTTTTCCCTTCATCCGGCCGCGGTGCTGACGCCGGTATTTCACCCGTTTAGGCATTAACATGGCCTAGTTCCCCTCCCCGTTACGCTCGCGCCGGCTCCCTTTATCCGGCAGTACTTCGCCTTTGTAGATCCAAACTTTGATCCCGATGCGGCCATAAGTGGTATGCGCTTCGGTAAAACCGTAATCTATATCCGCCCGCAAGGTCTGCAGCGGCACTGATCCCTCACGATAACTCTCACTGCGCGCCATTTCAGAGCCGCCGAGGCGTCCCCTGCAGGAGATTTTAACGCCTTTGGCCCCGGCCCTGATCGCCCGGGAGATAGACTGTTTCATAGCCCTGCGGAAAGCGATCCGCCGTTTCAGCTGCCCGGCCACACTCTCAGCAACGAGGTAGGCATCAAGATCGGGGTTTTTGATCTCGATAATGTTCAGATGCACTTTCTTGCCTGTCTTATCCTCCAGATGTTTGCGCAGCCGATCCACCTCGGAACCGCCGCGGCCGATAACCATACCCGGTTTGGCGGTATGGATGTGAATCCGCAGCTTGTTTGCGGCTCTTTCCGTCTCCACCCTTGAAACACCGGCGTTTTCCAGCCTGGTCCGTATATAGTCGCGTATGGCCAGGTCTTCATGAAGCAGTTCGGTATATTTTTTATCTGCAAACCACCGCGCATCCCAGTCGCGGATGATGCCGATGCGGAAACCGATAGGGCTGACTTTTTGTCCCATCCCTAAACCCCCTTTCTCTCTTTAACTATGACCGTGATATGGCTGGTCGGCTTGCGGATCAGGTAACGCCGCCCCCTGGCGCGCGGCCGGACCCGCTTTAACACCGGCCCTTCGTCAACGTAAGCCTGATCTACGTAGAGACGCCCGCGGCGCAGATCAAAATTGTTTTCCGCGTTGGCCGTGGCTGATTGGACCACCTTGGCCACGATCTGGGCCGCCCGGTTGGGAGTATAGCGCAGAATACTCAGCGCTTCATCAACTTCTTTTTTACGGACCAGGTCAACCACAGCTCGCGCCTTGCGCGGCGCAATTCTAATATAACGAGCCTGTGCCCTTGCTTCCATGCTCAAACAACCTCCTCTATCCTACCTCAGCGCAGTGGATCGCTCGGTATGATGGCCATGCCCCCTGAAAGTGCGGGTTGGGGCAAATTCACCCAGCTTGTGCCCGACCATATCTTCACTGATATAAACAGGGATATGCTTGCGCCCATCGTGAACAGCAATGGTATGGCCGACCATTTCAGGGAATATAGTCGAGCGCCTTGACCAGGTTTTAATTACCCTCTTATCTTTTCTTTCATTCATGCTGTTGATCCTATTCATAAGACGCTCTTCAACATAGGGTCCCTTTTTTAGCGAACGAGCCATATCTTTAACCTCCCTTCAGATAACTAACCCTTCCGCGGGCGGACAATATACTGATCGCTCGCCTTGTTCTTCTTGCGGGTCTTGAACCCCAGGGTCGGTTTCCCCCATGGGGTCACCGGGCTTTTCATCCCGATTGGCGCCTTTCCTTCACCGCCGCCGTGCGGGTGATCTACCGGGTTCATCGCAGATCCCCGGACAGTGGGGCGGCGCCCTAGCCAGCGATTCCGTCCAGCCTTGCCTATGCGAATGTTTTCATGCTCCAGGTTCCCCAGCTGCCCGATAGTCGCCCTGCAGTCAAGCAGGATGAGCCGCACTTCTCCTGAGGGTAAACGCAGATGCCCATATTTACCCTCCTTAGCTGCCAGCTGAGCTGCAGATCCGGCAGAACGGGCAATCTGCCCGCCGGCACCAACCTTGAGCTCGATATTGTGCACAAAGGTACCCACTGGAATATACCTCAGAGGCATGGCATTACCGGGACGGATCTCCGTCTTCTCCCCGGACATAACTGTATGGCCTACCTGCACTCCCAACGGCGACAGGATGTAGCGTTTTTCACCGTCGGCATAGTGCAGCAGCGCGATGTTTGCTGACCGGTTGGGATCATATTCGATCCCTGCTACGCAGGCCGGGATCTGATCTTTGTTCCGCTTAAAGTCGATCACCCTGTATTTCCGCTTATGTCCACCCCCGCGGTGTCGCGCTGTGACCCTGCCGTAGACATTTCGTCCGGAGCTTTTTTTCAAGGTTGTAAGAAGCGACTTTTCAGGTTCTTTTTGGGTAATCTCCTCAAAAGTTCTTCCCGTGTAGAAGCGCCGTCCCGGCGAGGTTGGTTTGTATTTTCGTAGAGCCATCTTTCGCTTCCTCCCTCCTAACGGCCTTCAAAGATCTCGATGGACTTGCTGCCTTCAGCCAAAGTTACAATCGCCTTTTTCCAGCGAGGTTTATACCCGTAAGGATAGCGGCCCAGACGTTTCTTCTTGCCCTGGTAATTGGCGGTGTTAACTGCCTTGACCTTGACACCAAAGATCTCTTCAATGGCGTGTTTTATTTCAATTTTATTCGCTTCCCTCAAGACCACGAAAGTGTATTTGTTCTCTTCGAGCAGCCCCGTTGATTTCTCTGTAACAACAGGCCTTATAATTACATCATGGGGATCTCTCATGTTCCGAACACCTCCTGCACTTTCTCCAGGGCCTCCC
>CAZQVX010000041.1:0-2386 GCA_964596845.1 uncultured Syntrophomonadaceae bacterium
TTGTTCCCTGGTGATATAGATCTGTTTGCGTACGAGATCGCTCATTCCAACCACCCCCTTATCATATACATCATATTATACATCATATTAGTAATTTTGGGAACATGAGACTTTTGGTGAATTTATCATCTGTTATTTCAAGGCTGAATATTACTTGGCAAATAAGAAAATTATCGATTGATCCCCTATAGATATTGGCATAATACCTTATACATCATCTTATACATCACCCCTGCAATCGTTATTGCCTGGATGAATTTAGCTACAACATCCTTACTAATAATTTCCTGGGAAATGTACATATTCCACCTGCAAGCAAGATTAATGGTGAGGGCCGCCCCGAACGGTGAAGTTTATGCAACGCCTCTTTTGATCCGCTTCTAGTAAACAGGCGTTGCAACCTTAATCTCTGCATCCCATTTACCGCAGCGGCTGCCCCAGCGACTGGCCAGGTCATCGCCGATATAGAGTTCGCTGATCTCACAGTTGTTAGCGCAACCGTCACAGATGAAGCCCTGGGGACGGTAGTCACTTTCTGCCACAGCAGAAGCGCCGCGAAAAGCGCTTTCTTGCACGGCACCCTCGCGGTAGCGCTGCCGGGCCAGCAAAGCAGCTCCGTAAGCACCCATTACCTTGTAATGTTCGGGGATGACCAGATCCACCTTGAGCATCTGTTCCAAGGCCCAGCGGATCCCCTTATTTGCAGCTACCCCGCCCTGGAATAGAACAACCGGTTCGGCTTTGCGATTACGGGCGACGTTGGTCAGGTAATTTTTGGCCAGGGCCAGACAGAGCCCGGCGATAAGATCTTCGCGGCGGTAGCCCAGCTGCTGTTTGTGGATGAGGTCGGATTCGGCAAAGACCCCGCAGCGGCCGGCAATAGCTACGGGGGTGGCCGAACGGAGGGCGTAATCGCCGAATTCTTCGATGGGGATATTCAACCGAGAGGCCTGATGATCCAGGAAAGAACCTGTGCCGGCGGCGCAGACAGTATTCATATTGAAACCTACTGAAACCCCCTCTTTCAGGTAAATTATTTTTGAATCCTGCCCGCCTATATCGATCACTGTCCGGACCTCCGGCTCCACTGTTCGTGCAGCCAGGGCATGTGCGGTGATCTCATTGGCCACCGTGTCCGCCCCGATGATTACCCCCGCCAGGTGCCGGCCTGAGCCTGTTGTGCCTGCAGCCGCCAGTGGGGATGGAAAATTATTGGCCCCCGCAAAAGCCTGGCGGATCGCCTCGATGGGCCCCTCCTCATTGCGGCGGTACGATGAGATCAGCAGATTTTCTTTTTCGTCGATGAGTGCAACCTTGGTAGTCAGACTACCTACGTCCGCTCCTAAAAAGTAGATCACCATCCCCCCACTTTCCCTGCCCTTCTCTCGTGGAGAACATGGGCAAAAGATTCAAGGCGCGTCTTCAGGCCGGCCTGTCCGGTCTGTTCGTTTACGATCACTGTCAGGAGAGGGAACCCCAGTTCCCGGGAAACCCGGGTCAGGATGCTTTGGGCGACAATTTCAGGCATACAGGTAAAGGGCCAGAGGTGGACGACACCATCAATTCCCTCCATCGGCGCCAGTGCCGCCAGGCCTACGCTGTCCCGGCCGTGCCCGCCCACAGATTCTTCCAGGTAGGGTTTTGCCGCTTTGCTGATCATGTGATGGCGTATGAGCAAAGCCGGGTTTTTTAAAACATTATGTCGCAGCCAGTTCATCACTGTGATTTCACGCTGCACTTCGATACGTATATCGGGCAGCGACCCCAGGGTGCGGGCAAGCTCCTGGTTCACATACTCTTCGAATACGGCGTAGATCTCTCCGATTACCCTGACTTTAAGCGGATGAGCCCCCGGATCCAGCTCCAGCGCAGCACAGCTGTTCCGGTAATCCAGAAAACAGGCCCTAAGTGAACCATATGAAGCCGCCTTGTTTACGCACTGCAGAAAACGCCGGAACAGCGTATGAGCGCTTCCCCGCAGGCTTTCCCAGGCCTGCAGCCGGTAGAAACGCGCCTCGGCTTCTTCGGTGAGCATGGCCTTGTAGTAGGCCAGCAGGGCGCCGGCAGCTATTTTCCCGCCCAGCCCCGGGCTGTAAAGACTTTTCACCGTGCGCGTAAAATTGCTGAAGTTTTTCCGGAGCGGCAGGGGCGAATCGATCACCAGCATCTCAAAATTATAGCCGGCCCGTTTGAGCAGAATCTCCTGCAGTTCGGCATACCAGCCCAGGCGGCAGCGCCCCTTGCCCCCGACCATGACGATGGTGTTTGCACCTGCCTCAAGGCATTGGCGCATCTGACCGATGGTTACCGCAAAGGGATAACAGATGAACTCGGGAGCCAGTTCCTCCCCCAGTTCGGCCGTCCGTCTCGTCACCGGCAGGGGTCC
>CAZQVX010000041.1:2486-6628 GCA_964596845.1 uncultured Syntrophomonadaceae bacterium
TGCTCAAAGCTCCAGAGGGACTGACCATATGGGGTGAGTCGCAGACTCTCCCGGATGGCTCCGGGACTGACCATCTCCGGGACGAGGACCGTGGCATGCTCCCGCAGGCGATCAACGATGTTGTGCGCAATGTAATCGTAGAGAATATAGCTGTGTCCCACCACCCCGATGCGCAGATGGGGATCCAGATTGGCGGCAGACTGATAGGGCCGCCTTCTCCGGAAGCGCCTGATGCCGGCAAACTGTTCGTAAGCTTCAGGAGTACTCAGCTGCCGCTCCACAGTGTAACTGGTAAAACGGTTCTGGCTGCGCATGGCCGCCCCGAAGGCTCGCCGCACAGCGCTGCTGCCCCGGCCCAGCCTGCGGCCTGCCTCCATGAAAGAGCCCACCGTTGCCCGGCTGTTTTCCTTCCAGTTGATCTGGGGGGAAATAATCTGTTCGGGCTTCAGATCAAACCCGCTGCGCAGCATGGCCGGCAAGCCGATATGTTTGGGACAGTAATAGCTGTGGCGGTCCTTGCTCACCAGGGTGGGGATAAAGAGGTGATCCACCCCCTGCTCCAGCAGCTCCAGGGTGTGAGGAAAGGCCAGCTTGACGGAAATACAGGGTTCATCAGTGGGGCAGACGGAGAGCCGCTCCACTGTCCCCGCTGTTGTCGGGCTGGAGAGAACTGTCTCGCAGCCCAGCGAATCCAGAAAGGTCTTGTAAAAGGGCAGGTAGTAATAATAGGAGAGCGCCCGTGGGATTCCCACCCGCATTTTGTTGCCCCCATGTCAAGGAAAAATCATAGCCTATTCTCACCAATTTGGAGACCCGTTATTCCACCCATGTGATTTGCGCGGTGAATCAGTTTGTAATAAGATGGCCTTGTCCATGGAAAAAGGGGGAAATGCTGGTGGCAATAATTGTACCATTTAAAGGTTTGCGCTACAACGAGGAAATAGTGGGTAATCTTGCGGAGGTCATCGTTCCGCCTTACGACATGATCACCGCCGGGGAGCAGGAGGAGCTCTACCGGCGCAGTCCATACAACCTGGTTCGCCTGGAATACGGCAAGTCTTCAGCCCGGAATCGGGCCGGGGAAAACCGCTATACCCGGGCGGCTGCCGATCTCGAAGCCTGGCTGCAGGATAAAGTGCTTCTGCCGGAAAAGGAGCGCTCATTTTACATCTACCGGCAGAGCTTCACGGTGCAGGGAGTCACTTTTCACCGAACCGGACTCATCGCCGCCCTGGGGCTGGAGCCTTACTCCAGTAAGGTGATCCTGCCCCATGAGGAAACCCTGGCCTCGCCGAAAAAGGATCGCCTGTCGCTGCTGCGCAGCTGCCGGGCCAATTTCAGCCCTATCTTCGGCCTCTTCACCGATCAAAAGCGGGAATTCGCCTCCCTCTGCTCCCCTCTCCAGCAGAAGGCGCCCCTTTTTGAATTCACCGACCGGCAGGGCGAAACACATGCCCTCTGGGGAGTCGAGGCACCCGAGGAGAGAGCGGCGCTGGTTAAACTTATAGCGCCGCGACAGATCTTCATTGCCGACGGCCACCACCGTTACGATACTGCGCTGCAATATTCACGCGAAGCCGCCGCGGGGGGCGAACCCCCTCCCGGCAGCGGCTATGTTCTGGCTGTCCTGGTACCCCTGGATGACCCCGGCCTGGTAATCCTGCCCTTTCACCGGATTCTCAAAAATATGCCGGTGGGTCAGCTGGAGCTTCTCACCGCCAATGTGGAGCGGCATTTCGAGGTTGAGGATCGAGGCCCGCTGAAAGAACTAAAGACTGCCCGCCTGACTGCAGAGATCAACGCCAGGGGGAAAGATGCTCCAGCCATGGGCCTGCTTTTGTCCGGGCGAGTGCTTCTCTTGACCCTGAAGGGGAAAAAGGACCCCGGGGATCTCGACGTCTCGCTGCTGAAGAATCTGCTGCTGGATCCCCTGTTCGCGGGGGGCGCCGCTGCCGAAGGGCACCTTGATTTTACCATCGATGGGGATGAGGCCAGGTCAGCCGTCATGGTCGGCGAGGCTCAGGCCGCCTTCCTTTTGAACCCCACACCCATTGCAGAGGTCACCGCCAGAGCCCTGAAGGGGGAAAATATGCCCCAGAAATCGACCTGTTTCTACCCCAAGCTGCCCGGCGGGCTGGTCATCCACCACCTGGACCTGGGACACCTGGAGAGCCCTGCCCGTTAGTTGCCTAACTGCCGGCCCGCCCCTCCAGCACCTGGCACAGCTTTTTCCAGAGAAAAGGGCTTTTCTTGGGCAGAGCCATGGGGCGCCCTTTCTCGTTGACGAAAGCATGCTCGGTGCTGCCGCGGGCTAAAAGGCGCTCTGCGCAGCGCACCTCGTAGATGAAAGAAACCTTCACTGCCCGCAAACTTTCGACGATGGTTATTACAGTCAGCTCATCATCATAGCGCGCCGGAGATAGATATTCACAGGAGGCTTTGATCGCCGGCAGGAAAAGGCCGCTCTTTTCCAGATCGCGGTAAGAGAGCCCCAGGGCGCGCAGCCACTCCGTCCGGCCTATTTCAAACCAGACAAAATAGTTGGCGTAGTAGGCAATCCCCATGGCGTCGGTATCTTTGTAACGAACCCTGATCCTGGTTTCATTCCTGCGCATGACAGACTTCCTTTCCAGGCCGCTCAAGGCGGCATCTACCGTAACCTTAAACAGTTAAGAGCCCGGCCTATCCCGCCGCGCCACAGTCTCCACCCGCAGCAGGTTGGTAGTCCCGGAGACACCCACCGGCACCCCCGCGGTGATCACCACAAGATCCCCCTCTTGAACCAACCCCGTCCCCAGAGAGGCCTCGATGGCGGTAAGAAACATCTCATCAGTTGTTTCCGCCGGCGGGTAAAGCACCGGGGTTACCCCCCAGGTGAGCTGGAGCTGGGCGGCCACCCTGTAATGGGGGGTTACGGCGATGACCGGCGCCGGCGAGCGGTACTTGGAAATCATCTGGGCCGTGTGCCCTGATTCGGTAGGGGTAATGATCGCCGCCGCGCCCAGCTCCCCCGCTACATTACAGGTGGCATAGCTGATGGCGTCGGTCACATTTTTCTCCACTGCGGCGGCAGAATCAGCGAGGATCCGCTCATAATTAAGCGCATCCTCAGCCCGCCTGCTGATGCGGGCCATCGTCTGCACCGCTTCAATGGGGTGGTTGCCCACGGCGGTTTCTCCCGAAAGCATCACCGCATCGGTGCCGTCTAAGATAGCGTTGGCCACATCGCTGGCCTCAGCCCTGGTGGGTCGGGGATGGTGGATCATGCTCTCCAGCATCTGGGTGGCGGTAATCACCGGCTTGCCGGCGCGGTTGCACAGACCAATGATCTTCTTCTGTAGCAGAGGCACCTCTTCGGCGGCGATCTCCACCCCCAGATCGCCCCGTGCCACCATGACTCCGTCGGCAACATCAAGAATCTCTTCGAAGTTATCCAGCCCGCTGTCATTTTCGATCTTGGCAATTATCTTCGCTTTGCTGTGCTCCTCTTCCAGGAAACTGCGCATCTCTAAAATATCGCTGCGGCTGCGGACGAAGGAGGCGGCCACAAAGTCTGCGCCCAGCTTCAGCGCCGCCTTGAGATCGGCGCGGTCGGCTTCGCTCAGGGCGGGCAGATCGATAACGCTGCCGGGCAAATTCAGCCCCTTGTTACTCTTTAACATGCCTCCATGAACCACCCGGCAGAGGAGATCCCCGCCGCATATATCTTCTAGTCGCAGCACGAGCATGCCGTCATCGATGAGGATCATCCGCCCGGGGGCGAGCTCCTCCGTCAGGCGGGGATAGTTTACCGGGATTTTTTTATCATCACCGCCCCCGGGATCGGTAGTCAGGGTTATTTCAGCCCCTTCCTTCAGGCGGATTCCATCACCGCACAGGGAGCCGGTCCGCACCTCCGGACCGCGGGTATCCACCATGACGGCCACTATTTTATTTAGCTGCCGGCTCACCTCTTTGACGGTGCGTATCCTGCGACGGTGATCTTCACTGCTCCCATGGGAAAAATTAAGCCGGGCTACGTCCATTCCTGCTTCGATCAAAGCGGCAATCATTCCAGATTTCTCGGAAGCAGGGCCGATAGTACATACTATTTTTGTGCGCCGCATTCAAACCAGGTCTCCTCTCTCAGATCAAGCCGCGCG
>CAZQVX010000041.1:6728-8134 GCA_964596845.1 uncultured Syntrophomonadaceae bacterium
GCAGAGGCGCGGTAGCTTTCATCCAGCAGTAGAGTCTTCTTCTCCCTTTCAAAATAGAGGTAAACGGGCAGATCGCCTTTGGCCGAGCGCAGCAGCTTACGCAACGCCGCCAGAGCCGCCCGGTCCAGTCCCGCAGAAATTTTAAGAAAGAGCTGTCTGTTCTCCCGCGGCAGGAGCACCGCGCTATTGGCGATGACCTTCGCTTCCTCCTCCTCTTTCAAATCAACTTTACCCTTCACCAGCAGGGGAGTGTCTTCCTGGAAAATCTCGCCGCAGCGCTCATAGAGTTTGTTGAAGACGATGATTTCCACGCTGCCGCTTAAATCCTCCAGCTTGACAAAAGCCATGGGCTTCCCCTCCTTCGTGTAGATGGAGCGGACCTCCGTAACGATCCCCCCCACGCTGACCTCACTCCTGTCGCCGGCCTCTTTGAGCTCAGCGCAAGGTATTAACCGGCTCATCTGCTCCAGCAGGGGGCGGTACTGTTCCAGCGGATGGCCGGATATATAAAGGCCGAGCATCTCTTTCTCCAGGGCCAGTCTCTCTTTATCGGAAAACTCTTCAATGTCGGGCAGCCGGTCCTGGATGAGCTCCTCCCGGCTCTGCGGGTCCATCAGCGCAAACATAGTCATCTGGCCGTTTTGCTGCTCACGCTGCAAAACCTGGCCCCCGGCAATGCTCTCCTCCAGGCAGGCCAGGTACTGGGCCCGGTGCCCCCCCAGCCGGTCAAAAGCACCGCACTTGATGAGGCTTTCCACCGCTTTGCGGTTGCAGAGGCGGCCGTCCACCCGGGCCGAAAAGTCGCGCAGTGAGATAAAGGGTTTTTCCTGGCGGGCCGCGAGGATGGATTCAATGGCGCCCGTGCCCACGTTTTTCACTGCGGCCATGCCGAAGCGGATACGCCCGTCGTCAACCACGGTAAAGTTGATCTCGCTTTCATTGATATCCGGGGGGAGCACCTCAATCTCCTGCCGCCGGCAATCGGCTATGTAGAGGGCCACCTTGTCGCTGTTGCTGCAGTAGCCGGTCATCAGAGCCGCCATAAACTCGACGGGGTAGTTGGCCTTCAGGTAGGCCGTCTGGTAGGCGATGAGGGCGTAAGCGGCGGCATGAGATTTGTTGAAGCCGTAAGAGGCAAATTCCAGGATAAGATCGTAAACATCCCGGGCCAGCTTCTGTGAATATCCTTTTTTCAGGCAGCCCTGGACGAACATATTCTGCTGCTCATCGAGGATCTCTTTCTTCTTTTTGCCGATCGCCCGGCGCAGCAGATCGGCCTGAGCCAGGGTAAAACCGGCCATGGCGGCGGCGATCTGCATGATCTGCTCCTGATAGACGATAACGCCGTATGTCTCTTTTAAAATGGGCTCCAGGTCGGGATGGGGATAATGGATGGGCACCCGGCC
>CAZQVX010000041.1:8234-9931 GCA_964596845.1 uncultured Syntrophomonadaceae bacterium
TCTCTTTTAAAATGGGCTCCAGGTCGGGATGGGGATAATGGATGGGCACCCGGCCATGCTTGCTGTTGATAAAAACAGGGATCTGCCGCATGGGTCCCGGCCGGTAAAGGGCTACCACGGCCACAATGTCGGCAAACTTGTTGGGGATGAGTTCGCGCAGAGCGCTGCGCATCCCCGAGCTTTCCAGCTGAAAGATTCCCGTGGTATCACCGTGCGAAAGCAGGCTATAAGTGGATTCGTCATCCAGCGGAATGGCGTCGAGGCTGATCTCCACCCCATGGCGGCGCCGCACATGCTCCAGGGTCTCCTCCATAATCGTCAGTGTCTTCAGGCCCAAAAAATCCATCTTCAACAGGCCGAGCTGCTCCAGCGTCCCCATGGGAAACTGGGTCACCACAGTCTGATCGTTTGTCTTCAGCAGGGGCACATGGTTAACCAGAGGCTCGCGGGCGATGACCACCCCGGCGGCGTGGATGGAGGCGTGGCGGGGCAGCCCTTCTACCGCCATAGAGGTATCCAGCAATTTGCGGTAGCGCTCCTCCTTCTGGTAGAGCGCTCCCAGCTCGGGACTCTGCTCCAGAGCTTTCTGAATGGTGATCCCTATCTCCATGGGGATGAGCTTGGCCACCCGGTCCACTTCGCCGTAGGGGAAGGCCAGGGCCCGGCCCACATCGCGCACCGCCCCCCGGGCGGCCATGGTCCCGAAGGTGATGATCTGGGCCACCCTTTCGGCGCCGTACTTCTCCGAAACATAGCTCAGCACACGGTCGCGCTTGTCGTCGGAGAAGTCGATATCGATATCAGGCATGGAGATTCGCTCGGGATTTAGGAAACGTTCGAAAAGAAGGGCGTTGCTGATGGGATCAATATCGGTGATCCTCAAGCAGTAGGCCACCAGGCTGCCGGCGGCGGAACCCCGCCCCGGCCCCACCAGCACACCGGCGCTGCGGGCATAGCGGATGAAGTCCCAGACGATGAGAAAGTAGCTGGCATAACCCATCTGGTTGATGATTTTAAGCTCGTAGGCCAGCCGTTCCTCCAGCAGCGCTGTTATCTCGCGGTAGCGTTTCTGTAAGCCGGCGCGGCAGAGATTCTCCAGGTAAGAGGCGGCATCCTGCCCTTCGGGCACTTCGTAAGCGGGCAGAAAAAGCTGATCGAATTGAAAGTCGACGCCGCAGCGCTCCGCGATGCGCAGGGTGTTCTGCAGCGCTGACGGCTGCTCCGGAAACAGCGCCGCCATCTCTGCGGCGCTTTTGAAATAGAATTCATCGGTTTCAAACTTCATCCGGTCGCTGTCGTGGACCGTCTTGCCGGTCTGGATGCAGAGGAGCACATCGTGAACCGCGGCGTCACCGCGGGAGAGGTAGTGCACATCGTTGGTAGCCACCAGCCCCAGGCCGGTCTTTTGGGCGATTTCCACCAGACCCCGGTTGACCCCCGCCTGCTCCGGAAGGCGGTGATCCTGGAGCTCCAGATAAAAATTATCAGGGCCGAACATATCCCGGTAGCGGCAGGCCAGATCGCCGGCGGCTTCAGCCTGGCCCCGGGCCAGCAGGGTGGGAATCTCTCCGCCCAGGCAGCCGCTTAAGGCGATGAGCCCGGCGGCATTCTCCGCCAGCAGCTCATGATCGACCCGCGGCTTGTAGTAGAAACCTTCCAGGTAGCCGGCGGAGACGATGCGCATGAGATTTAGATAG
>CAZQVX010000042.1:0-9663 GCA_964596845.1 uncultured Syntrophomonadaceae bacterium
CCAATTTACGGACGCTCCTGGCCGATCTGCTGGTCCTGCTGGTGGAAGCGATTCCTACGCAGGAGATCATTAACGACATTAGCGGCCTGGCTCTTGATGCCATCGAAGCGGGACTGGGCGACGGCACGCTGGATCAGGTTATCAATGAAGTGTTTAACGGGCTTTTCGTGGGGCAAGTGGACTATATTAATGTGCCCGGTACCGGGCTGGTAGCGTTGCCGGTGCTCAACCTGGAAATCGATAGCGCCCCGGGCGCAACCACCCGTTACAGCAGCTTGAGCTCCACAAATAAGAATGAGCTTCGCGCCAGGATCCTCGATTGGTACGGCCATAACTTTACCAACACCGCTGCCCTCGATGCTGCGCATGTTATCCAGGACTTCGGCGCCGATACCCAGCTGTGGCTCTACTTTCACCAGGCGCTGAACTATATCATCAGCCAGTCCATGAGCGATGCGAAGGGATATACACCAAACGAAGCGGCCGCCTGGACGGACTGCTCCGCCGCTCAAGGCGAGATTGAAAATATCCGGGCCCAGGTGGCCGAAGCCATCGCTGAGGTGCCCGGTGAGATGATGCGCAATGCCATGTTTACCTGGCTGGTCTTCGGGGTTCCCAAAAGCGCGACCGGCAGTGAAAGGGTTGAGCTCCGAGGCATACCGGCCTGGGCTCGCAGTTTCTCGGGGCTCATCTCGCCGGCCCGCATTGAGGCCCTGGGCGATGCCCTCGGAGAAGCGACGCGAGCGGGGATCGGCGAATTTTTGACTGAGCATGAAGACGATATTGCCACCGCGCTGCGCAGCGCGCTGCTGGATGTGCCCTGGGATGAAATGGCCGGGGGGCTGCGTGGGGAAGCACAGATCGGGCAGGCGGCCGAGCTCATGCTGCAGCGGATCATTGCCAATATGCCCATGGCGGAGCTGGCCGATTATATCCGCGCCCAGATGGAATCAGCCCAACTGGAGACCGTAGCCGGAGAACTCGTCGCCGCCCTGCAGTTGGAAGAGGCGGGCGCTGTGCTGCGAAACGATACCAGGGTGCTGGATATGCTCCACGAATACATCCCCGGTTTCTCGCTGAAAAATGTGGCGAACCTGGTCCGCAGCGACCGGCGGATTATCGGCTCGCTGGCGCTGACGGTATCCAACTTCCCTGTTGATGTGTTAAGCGACTTTCTGCAGGATCCCGAGCGCTCGCATTATATCGGACACAGTATATCGGGGATCCTTTTAAACCTGGCCGGCAGTTTCCTGGAGGATGAGCGCTTGACCCAATTCATTAACGATGCTTTGATCAATGTGATCGGGTCCCTGGATGGTTCCCCGGGTTCCCAGATCCTTGGTTTTCTGTCGGCTTTCTTGGAAAATGAGGATTTTGCCAGACACTGGGTGAGTGCCTTACCCCTGAAGCAGGGCTTGACCGAAGAAGCTGTCAGGATGTATAAAGCGGCAGTGCCTAATTTCTTTACCAGCTTTGTCTGGCGCCGGAGTTTTATTTAGAATTAAAAAATCATTCATGCAGGAGGGGTTCAGGTGAGAAAAGCAGCTTTGATTTTGGGTATTATACTGATGGTTATCGTTTTTGTCCAATCCCTGCTGGTAGGGTTTGGAGGGACAGTTTTTAGTGATGTAGCGCTGGCCCGGGGCGCTTTTCTGGGCCGGGTTGTGGCGCTTCTTTTTGGGGTGGGCGCCGCATTTGCTCTGGGTAGACCTTTAATTTCAGCCGCCATCTTTGCGGCAGGCGGACTGGTAGGCATTATCGGCGGACTGGTCACAGGTTATTATGATCTTGTCCTCTGGGGCGCACTTTCCATCGGCCTGGGCGTGCTCAGCTTCTTTGCCATGCGGGAGCCCGATGTAGGTGCGGCAGTCGGGGCTGACGAACCCATGCGGGCTGCCAGCCAGTTCTAGCCGGATCGATTATTGGAATAACGGAAGCAGCAACAGGAGGGTCGCATTTTGGAAGGAGTTTCGCTTAATACGGTGATGCTGTTTGGCTACATCAGCCTCGGCCTTGTGGTGGCGGCTTTTCTGCGCAGCCAGTTGGCCTTCTTGCAGCGGCTGGTCTTCCCCAGCCCTATTCTGGCCGGATTCCTGCTGCTATTGCTCGGTCCCAACTTGCTGAACTTGATCAATATCCCGCTGGGCGGCCAGGTAGACACCTTTGTTTATGTGCTGATCACAGCTTTATTTGTTATCCTGGGTCTGCGCGGATTTAACTGTACCACCGGGTTCCGCCGGACGGCCGCCGCCACTGCGCTGATCACCAAGGGGTTGGTTCTGCAGGGGCTGTTAGGATTGGGCTTCACACTCCTGGTAGTCCTGACCCTGAAGCCGGACCTGTTCCATTCTTTCGGCTCGCTGTTAATGCTGGGTTTCGGATTTGACAGCGCGCTGCCCCTTTTCTTCGGCGGCTTCTGGGAGCAGGAGATGGCTTTTGCCGGTGGCCGGGAGGTTGCCTTCTCTTTCAGCGTACTCGGGTTTTTGATGTCGTATATTTTGGGCCTGATCCTGATCTCCTGGCAGAGCAAAAAGGCGGCCGGCAGCGCCTCGTTATCGCTGGATGAAGAGGGCGCCCGGACAGGCTTTATGCCTGCCGATGGGCAGAGCCGGCCCTTCGGGCGCAATACCACCCATGCCCTCTCCATGCACAGCCTGACCTTTCACCTGGCGCTGGTAGGTCTCATCGTGCTGGTCACCTTGGGTCTGGTCCGTCTGGTCGGGTTTATGCTGATTAATGCTCTGGGCCCCAGATGGGCGATCCTGAGTGAGATCTTGATCAACCTCAGTTTCGTGGTGGGCTTCGCTTTGGGGATTGTCTGCCGCAAGCTGATGATCGCCTTGAAGGCCTGGCATGTGGTGGATCGGGATACGCTTGCTCACTTTAGCGGTGTGCTGACGGATTACATGGTGGTGGGCGCCATTGTGTCAATCCCACTTTTCATCTCTGCAGCCCACTTCTGGGAAACCTTGCTGCTGGCTTTGCTGGGCGGGCTGCTGATGCTGTTAATAGTGCCGCTTTTGGCCCGGTTCATCTTCGGTGAAAAAAACTTGCGGGAGCAGGCGGCACTCTTTGGATTTTTGACTGGAAATATTACCTCGGGGGTGGCGTTGCTGCGCGTGGTCGATCCCCGGCTGGAAAGCCCCATGGCCAGCCGGCTGGCCTGGATTTCGCCGCTGGCCCTGCTCAGCGGAATCCCCCTGTTTTTCATCATCAATATTCCGGTCATCGGCGGCGATGTGATCTACTTTCTTTATGCTGCCGGGGCTATGCTGCTGTATGGAGCCCTGTGGTACCTGGCCTGGCGGTTTTTGATTCGTACAGAGAATGGGCATGATCATGGATCCGCGTCCGTGGAAAGCTGACCTGCGGGCGACGGTATAAATCAGAAGATACTGACTGTGGGGAACATTGAGAAAGAGGGTGAAATCAGGTATGGCAGATCGCAAGGGTAAGGTGCCGGTAGGTTTAGTGATCTTATCCATTGTCCTAGCCCTGGTTCTGGTTAATGCCGTCGTCTTCGGCTGGAAAGCCTTCACGATGGAGGGGCCGTTGCGGGTTATATTGACCATGGATGTCTCAGGTCAGGGCGTCACCAGCCCTGGGGCCGGCACACATACGTATAGCGAAGGCGCCGTGGCCGTACTGGACGCCTCCCCGGAAGAGGGATGGGTCTTCAGTCACTGGGAGGGGCCTGTTGACGAGACGCAGACTCCCCGGACCATGGTGCGTGCGGAAAGCGACGAGACCATCAGAGCGGTATTTGTAGAAAAACAACCGGATTATTACTACCTGACCATGAAGGTGGCCGGGATCGGCACTGTTTTCCCGGATGCGGGGAAACATGCGCTGGAAGCCGTTTCGCAAGGTTCCCCGGTCAGCCTAGTCGCTTCACCGGGCAACGGCTACTATTTTGAAAGCTGGACCTCCGGCGGTGAAGTGGTCAGCACGGATCCCGTCTATGAACTTCTACTGGACGGGGATATGGTTCTGACTGCGAATTTTATCTCCCAGTTTTCCATCAGCGTCGATGCTACTGAAGGCGGCACAGCATTTGGCGCGGCGCAGGGTTTGAAGCCGGGCGCACGGGCCGCGGTGACTGCTTCGCCCAAGCCCGGATACGGGTTTGAAAAGTGGACTGAAGGCGGTAAAACAGTGAGCACAGATCCGGCTTACTCCTTCAATGTAGACGGTAGCCGCAACTTGAAGGCTCACTTTCTGCCCATATACGCCGTCGAAGTAAGTTCAAAGGGCGGGGGCAGCGTTTCGGCTTCCCCATCCAGTGCGTTGGCGGGGACCATCGTGCGGGTTACCGCCCAGGCTGATCCCGGCTATTATTTCTTGCGGTGGCTGGAAGACGGGGTCAGCATGGAGGCAGGCGCGGTGGGTCTGGAGCTGCTGCATTTCGCTAGCCCCATCTATGATTTTAAACTGGACCGCAACCGCAATCTGACCGCCGAATTCGTCCGCGTTTACGACATTGATGTTAAGGTTAACCATAAAGCCTGGGGCAGCGTCAAGGCCCCGGCCAGGCAGGTTCCGGCCGGTACCAGGGGTGCGGTCATCGCCGTCCCCAATTCCGGCTACGGTTTTGAGAAGTGGACGGAGAACGGGGCTACGGTGGGTACTTTCCCCATCTATGAATTTACCGGGGAGAGGGACCGCACTCTTACCGCTCACTTTATCCCCAGCTATAAGGTTACCTTGAAAGCAGACAAGAAAAGCGGAGGTATTGTCCTGGGTGACGGCGTTTACAACAAGGGGGCAGAGGCTACTGTCCGCGCTTATCCCGGGGAAATGGTTAAATTTGGAGGCTGGGAAAAAGATGGCGTGATTGTGTCGACCTCAGAGAAATATACCTTCCCGGTGAACGAAACTCAGACGCTTACCGCCCGCTTCCGTCTCCCTGTTGAGATTGAAGTTAAATCTGACCCAGCCGGGGGGGGGCTGGCCCGCGCCTGGCTGCATGTGGGACCGGGGCCGGATGATGTCATCCCCGGCGGGGGCATTTACGAGCACGGCAGTTCTGTCTCCGTAGAAGCCAGGGAAAACCTGGGTTACCGGTTTGATCACTGGCTGAAAGACGGCAAAAAGGTCGGCACAGACAGAACCTACACTTTTGCCGCTACCAGTAATACCGTGATAACGGCAAAATACAGCACTGTGAACACGTACCGGGTCAGCGTTGCCGCCTCGCCCGCCGAGGGCGGGATCGTGTCCGGCAGCGGCACCCGTAACGAGGGGGCGGATGTAACTGTCTTCGCCCTGGCCAAACCGGGTTACCGTTTCGTCGACTGGACGGAAGGCGGCGTATCCGTAAGCAGTGATCGCAACTATACCTTCACCCTGGACGGCAACCGCAGCCTGGTGGCCAACTTCGAGCGCACTTATCCGGTCCTTGTCGGGGCTGATCCGGAAGTGGGGGGCAAGGTTACAGGTGTAGGCTTCTACCGTATCGGCGAACCGGTTACTGTTGAAGCGAAGGCCTCCTTCGGCTACCGCTTCGACCGCTGGACCGAGGACGGCGTTACGGTGAGCAGCGATTCCGTCTACAATTTCGATATGGCGGGACCGCGGGATCTGACGGCTCACTTCGTTGAAGCCCATTGGATCCAGGTCAACCTGGTGACCGGGTTGGACGATCCCGGCCTGGCGGGGAGCATCACCGGCGATCGTTTCGAAGATGTTTATAAAGATGTGGAGGGTGTGGAAGTACTGGCCGGGGTCCAGGGCTTCTTCGACGAGGGTGAAACCGTCACCCTGACCGCGCATGTAAACGACAACTTCAAGCTGGAAAAATGGACCGATACTAAAACCAACATACTGAGCACCGGGGACACCCTGGAATTTGTCGTGGAAGGCCCCACCGTGGTCAACCTCTATATCTTGCCGGCTCGTAATGTGGAGCTGACGGTAAGCCCGGCGGGCGGCGGGATAGTTGACGGAGCGGGGCTCCATTTCCTCCGCAATTTCGTGACGGTAATTGCGGAGCCCAATGCCGGTTACCGCTGGGACCGCTGGACGGAAGGCGGTGAATACGCAAGCGGAGCGTTCCGCTATACCTTCCGCCTGCTCGATCACCGTAGCCTGGTGGCCAATTTCATCAAGATCTGGAATATCACCACCGAGGTCTACCCGGAGGGCAGCGGCAGTGCAATCGGCGGAGGCACCTTTGATGAAGGTGCAAAGGTTACATTACTTGCCTCTTACAACTTCGGCTGGCGCTTTGCCGGATGGGTAGAGAGCCCCGGCTATATTGTCGGCACAGATCTATCGTTGGAGTTTGAGGCTGATAAGGACCGGCATCTTGTCGCCAACTTCCAGGCATGGCCTACCTATAACATCGAGCTTTCTGTCAATGAGGTCGAATGGGGTTATGTCACCGGGGGAGGCGTCTATGAAAAGGATGCAACGGCGACCGTGAATGCTTATGCCAATTACGGCTACCGCTTTGTCAATTGGACCGAAGACGGAACGCCGGTGAGTGACCAGGCCCAATACAGCTTTAAGGTGGAGGAGCCGCGCACCCTGGTGGCCAACTTCGAGGTAATCCCTGTCCGGACCATCACGGCCAGCGTCGATCCTGCCGAGGGGGGCAGCGTTGTTGGGGCCGGCGACTACCTGGAAGGGGAGACCGCGACGCTCACGGCAAGCGCCGCCGGCGGCTATCAGTTTGCAAACTGGACCGTGGAGGGTGTAGAGGTATCAGCTAATAACCCCTACGAATTTGAAGTTACAGGGGATCTGCACCTGGTGGCCAACTTTGTTCCCTGGGACGGCGTAGTCTATGATCATCCTACAGAAATTATCCCGATGGGAACAGGCTTCCGCGATCCAGCAACTACTGCCACTAGCATTACACAGACAGCCAGTTACATGCGCGTCTATGCCAGTTTGAGCAGAGCGGTGGCTGAAATATCCTGGGTCACCGATGAACCGGTTGATTTGACAGGCTACTCTACACTGTATATCGAATGGAGAAATAATGGGAGTTCTAATTCGAGCAATCAGTCGTATTTCGGGGTTTCAAGCAATAGGAACACAAACTACGCAGATCTGTTGAGCAGTTATCGCCTCTCTAAAACAAACACTTTCACGCAGCGAGTTGAAAGCGTAAATATCGCCGATTTAAGCGGCAGTTACTATATCAGGGTTCACGCCCGTGATGGAGCTACCAGTAGTTCTGCCAGGACTAGCGACATCTACGTCTACAAGATCTGGGTGGAGTAGCACCCCCGTCGATTGTTGAGCAGCCCAAGCCCCCCTGCTTTTTCAAAAGCAGGGGGGCTCTTTAAAGAGGGGAAGGGCAGCATTAACAAGAACTAGACTGGTGTTGGATGACTGGAACCACATGCAGTATATTTGAAAAAGGAGGGCGTCATGATACGGCTCCCGCTTGTCCTACTCCTGTTCATAACCATCGCTGGTTTAACCATTTTGCCGAGCTGCGCGTCCGGAAAAATCTCTATCCCCGATCCAGCCCTGCAACGGGCCCTCCGGGAGGCGCTGGAAAAACCCCCTGACCACCTGCTCACAAAGGATGATCTGGCCGGGCTGGAGGAGCTAAACGTGGATATTGCCGGGATCGAAGAGCTGGAGGGGCTGCAGCATGCTTTGGGCCTAAAGGTATTGTGGCTCCAGAACGGGCGGATTGCTGATCTATCACCTTTGAGCAGTCTTACAGGCCTGGAAGAACTGGTCCTGAACGGCAACGCGATCGGCGATCTGTCGCCCCTGAGTAGCCTGACCGGCTTGAAACAACTGCACCTCAATCATAACGAGATCGTAGATCTGGCTCCCCTCTCGGGCCTGGCCACCCTGGAGCAGCTCCAGCTGAACAACAACCGCATTGCCGATCTCTCTCCCCTGGCTGCCCTGGAAAATCTGCAGTTCATCTACCTGGCTCTCAACGAGATAGACGATATCGGTCCCCTGGCTGGATTTAAAAGACTGAAATATGCCGAATTAAGCGGCAACCGCATTGCCGATCTTTCCCCCCTGGGCGAATTGGAGGGGCTGATGACCCTGGTTTTGAGCGGTAATAAGATCTCTGATCTTTCCCCCCTGGAAAGACTGACCAACCTGAAGTGGCTGATCATCAAAGATAACCCTCTAGGGAACCTTGATGCCCTCGACAGCCTGGTGGAGGCGGGTTTAAAAATAGAGGGGGACGGTGGATAAAAATAATAAAAAATAAATGGAACTTGAGGTTCACCTGCCAGAATCAAAGATCGTTAGAATTTTAGCAATCAGGTTAAAAGGAGTTCTGTCATGCGGCCAATTTTGTTTGAAATTGGAGACTATATTATCTACCCCTACCCTGTGGCCATGTCTGTAGCTTTGCTGGTGGCGGTGCTGCTCATAGCTCGCTTTGCTAAACAGCAGGGCTATGATTACTTTCTTTTCTTTGAGGGCGTCTTGCTCAGCGAAATGGTGGGCCTGGCGGGGGCGCGTTTGGTTTATGTGTCTTTAAATCTGGACTATTACCTGGCCAACCTGGACCAGATCTTCAGGCTTACCTACGTCGGTTTCTCCGTGCACGGGGCCATCCTTTTCTCCCTGCTGGCGGCCATACTGTGGTGCCGCTGGCGGAAGGTTAACTTTTTGGACATGGCTGATCTGATGATGCCCTACTACGCCGTCGGTTACGCTATTGTGCGCACGTTTGGCTGTTTTCTCTCCGGCTGCTGTTACGGCAAGGTGAGCGCTCTTCCCTGGGCCGTGGTCATGGTCAAAGTGGACAATCAGCCGCGCCATCCTGTGCAGCTCTACGCCGCGGCCGGTGTTATGATTTTGTATTTGCTCTATAAATGGTACTATCAGAGAAGACATTTCCCCGGCGCCAATGTCCTGCTCATGCTGGCTTCCTACGGTCTGCTCCGCTTTACCTGCGAGTTTTTCCGGGAGGGCGATTCCCTGCCCCTCCTGCTGGGGCTTTCCCTGGCCCAACTGGTCAGCATGGGCCTGTTTATTCTTTCCTCTGCTGTCTTTCTTGCCGTGCTGGCCATCCGCCGCCGCAACACCCAGGCTCGTGGCCAGATGTCATGCTGAGTGGAGCGAAGGATCCCAGCGGTGCCGGGTTTCAGGCTTCTAGGCGCTCCCGATAGGAAAGCGCTGGGCCCTGTCCGCCTTTCATTGCCCTCTTCTGTCCCAGTTCCGGCGATAAATCAGGGTTTGCGGTTCGTAGGTCCAGCCGTTGGCCAGCCGCCTCTCCTCCCGGCGGGCCGTCCAGTCAAAAACAGGGCCCAGCAACCGCACCGCCGCCGCTGTAAGCGGCCCGAATTCCTGTTCCAGTTCATCCCTTAGTTTGTGGGCCCGCTCAGAAATTTCCGGGTTGCTGTTCTTCATCTTTCGCTCGATCACCAGGAGAGCTGCCGGATAGAGCTGGCGTAGCAGGAGGCTGCTCCGGGTGTACCGCTCGCGGATACGCGGGTCGGGGTGATCCTTGTAGCGCCGCCACCCGGCCAGGGTCGTGCGGCACATGCGGAAGATGCTGGGGCCGTTGCGCTCGAAATCTCGCTTGAAAGCCCGCAACAGGAATTTGTTGGAGTCCTCGGGCGTCAAAGCCAGATGTTTGAAGTTGAGGATGTACTGGCCGTTGACGTCTCCCGGGTCCATATCGATGAGCCTGTTCTGTTCCTCCATCTCCCGGTAGAGGGCGGT
>CAZQVX010000043.1:0-4197 GCA_964596845.1 uncultured Syntrophomonadaceae bacterium
AAGGCGGGGAGACGGGCGGTGGAGCGGTGGCGCCGGTAAATATAGCGCCGGTGGTGGTGGGAGAGCAGGGCGCGGCGGGGGTCGAGCAGAGCGCGGCGGGTGGGGCGGAAAGCGCAGCGGGAATGCAGAGCGGTGCGGGGGCGGCGGAAGGTGCAACGGGTGGTGCGGAAAGTGCGTCGGGGGCTCAGGAAGGGGCTGGGGAGACCCCGGCCGGTGCGCCCCGGCGTCTGCCGGAGCTGGAGCAGTCCATCGCCCGGCTGCTGGATCTCCCCCCGGCCCAGGTCAACGTAACCGTACGGGGGTAGCGGCTGGGGTGGGGGTGATGTTGAAGCTCGGAGGCGGTAGGGGCGGGCTTCCACGCCCGCCCGGGGTTCCCTCCGCTGCCTGCGGGCGCACTGCCGCCGGCTAGATAAACGAAGGAGGAGGCAGATACCATTGAATTTTTGGGATACGTGGAGCAAGATCTTCAGCCCCGCCGGTGACGGGGGGGGGCGCAAGAAAAGCGGCTCGCTGCTGCTCATACTGCTGGCCGTGGGGGTGGGCCTGCTGCTCTTTAACTCCTTCTTCAACTTCAGCAAAAAGAAAGAAGCGCCGCCTCCGTCCTCCAGCCCTGCGGCGGACGCCGGCAGCGCCCTGACGGAGCAGCAGTTCACCCGCCGCCTGGCGGAGATTCTCGCCCAGATCCACGGGGTCAGCGAGGTGGAGCTCTTCTTGACCCCCGAAACATCGGGCCGCCTGGAGCTGGTTGCCGACAGGGAGGAGACGCAGCGCCACACCACCGAGGGTGACAGCGGCGGGGGGAAGCGCGATGTGGTTGAGGAGACGCTGCGGTCGACGCATGTCATCCTGAGGGATCTTCAGGGTAACGAGATCCCCCTGGTGGTAGAGGAAGGAGAGCCCCGTTACCGCGGGGTCCTGGTCGTGGCCGCCGGGGTGGAGAATCCGGCGATCAAAGCGCTGGTCATCGAGGCGCTGCAGGTTTTGCTGGGGCTGCCGTCGCACCGGATTACGGTTTTGCCCCGCTGAAAACAAGATTTTTCGCTACGCTCGGACTGACGGATAAGGTTACGCCCTCCCCCTTGAGGGGGGCGGGCGGGGGCAATTTTAGAGGCCGGAGTTACCCATAAATATACGTGGAGGTGAACGGGATGAGTTTCTTTAAAAAGTATCGCAAGCTTGCCGCCTGGCTTCTCTGCCTGGCGGTGATGGTGGGGGCCACCATCTGGTTTATCCAGGGGCTCGAGCATAAGTTTGAAAGCATGGATGTGCTCACCGATGATCCCCTTCTCGAACCTGTGGTGCAGCCGGGCCCCGATCTCAGCGATGAGAGCGGCGCCTTCTTCGTAAACTACCGCCTGCAGCGCGAGCGGACCAGGGACCGCTCCATCGAGATGCTGGAGGCCCTTCTCGACAATCCCAACGCCGGGGCCGCCGCCAAAGAGGAGGCGGAGAAAATGCTTCTGGATATCGTCCAGATCCGCGAGCGTGAACTGCTAGTAGAGAGCCTGGTCAAGGCTCAGGGCTATGATGACGCCGTCTTTTTCTACCAGGATGAACTGGCCACGGTGATGGTGAAGCAGAAGAACCTGGATGAAAAGGGCTATGTCCAGATCGCCGAGGCGGCCGCCGCGGCGGCGGGGGTAAATCGCGAGGATGTGCAGGTGATGGCGCGTCCCTAAAAATTGAATTGGCTGGTGCGCTTTGGTATAATAGAGCCGGAAAATACCGGAGAAGGAGGTATTTGCATGACTGAGGAAGATCAGCGTGAAGTTACTTCAGAAATCGGTGCGATTCGTATTGCCGACGAGGTGGTGGCGGTTATCGCCGGACTGGCGGCGACAGAGGTGGAAGGTGTGGCCGCCATGAGCGGCGGCTTTGCCGGCGGCATTGCCGAGGTTTTAGGCCGCCGCAACCTCTCCAAGGGAGTCAAGGTCGAAGTGGGCGCCGAAGAGGCCAGGGTGGATCTGCACATTGTGGTCTCCTACGGCGTGCGCATCCCCGATGTGGCCTGGGAGATCCAGGAGAATGTGAAAAAGGCCATCGAGCTGATGACGGGGCTGCGGGTTCTGCAGGTAAACGTTCATGTGCAGGGCGTAAGCTTCCCCACAAAGGAGAAAACCGGCGAGCCGGAGGATGTTGTCCCCCTGAAATAGCGCCGGTAGGGCTGAGAAAGGAAAGGGGTTGATCTAAACCATGGAAGGAATCAGGCGAGTGATCCTGGTCATCCTGGGCCTCTTGATGATGGGGACAGGCATATTTCTGCTGCTGGCTCTGGTCCTGCCGCTGGGCGGCTACGGCGCCAGGATCCTGCACTTTGGCGGGCAGACGGCGCTGCTCTACGCCGGCGGCGCCCTGGTGGTGGCCGGCCTGATCCCGCTGTTGCTGGGCTCCGCCCCGGACCGTCGGAAAAAACCGGAGGCGCTGATGCAGGCGGGCGAATTCGGGGATGTGCACATCACCCTGGATGCCCTGGAGAATATGGTGCTGCGGGTGGTGCAGCAGATGCGGGAGGTCCGGGACAGCAACCGCCGCGTAGAACACACGCCCCAGGGCCTTGTCGTCTATCTCAAGGTGAAAGTGCTGCCCGACCAGAAACTGCCCGGGCTGACCGGTGAATTGCAGGCAAACGTTAAGAGCTACCTGGAGGAGACGACGGGGATTAACGTCAGCGAAGTGAAGGTAAGAGTAGAGAATATTATCCTGGATCAGGTTCCCGTCAAGGTTAAATAGAGCTGAACAGGCCATCGAAGGGGGGAGCAAATATGAACTTCTGGGTTTTCTTTAGCAAGCACTGGGGGAAAATAATCGGCGGGCTCATCGGCCTGGCGGCGGCCCTGGTGGTGATCAATTACGGGTGGAAGAGCCTCATCATCTTTGCTTTTATCGCCCTGGGATTGACCATCGGCTGGCGGCTTGATGTCGATGGAAGCGTTCGCCAGTTTCTTGAACGTCTTTTCTCTTCCCGCGAGGATTTTTAAGGGATCACAGATCACATTTCTGTTCAGGAGGATAAATTTTGTCCCGTCGCCTGGCCCGAGAAGCTGCCTTTAAGGCTCTTTTTCAAATAGATGTAGGTAAATCCGCTCCCGAACATGCGCTGCGCTATGTTCTGGAGGGGCTCAAACTCAACGAGGGCGAAGTCCTCTTTACCCGGGAAATGGTCGAAGGGGCTACCCGGCACCGGCCGGAGATGGACCGGCTCATCCAGAAATACCTGATCCATTGGGAGCTGCAGCGCCTCTGCGCGGTGGACCGGAACCTGCTGCGCCTGGCGCTCTTCGAGATATTGCACCGTCCCGATATTCCCGATGCTGTGGCCATCAACGAGTCGCTGGAGCTGGCCAAGAGATACGGCAGCAGCGAAGAGGCGGTGGCCTTCATCAACGGCGTCCTGGACAGGGCGGCGGCGGAATTTACCGGACGTGAAAAGTAGCCGCTCCTACCTGGGGGTGGACTGCTCGGCCTATACCACATCCCTGGCCCTTGTGGACGGGGCCGGGCGCCTCATCTGGGAGGGGCGCCGGATGCTGCCGGTGCCTGAAGGCGGCCTGGGCCTGCGCCAGTCTGAGGCTCTGTTCGCCCATGTTAAAAACTTGCCCCAACTCTGGGCTGAAGGGGCCGCCCGGCTGCGAGAGGCGCCTCTGGCGGCGGTGGCGGCGGCGGTGCGGCCGCGCCCGGTAGAGGGGTCCTATATGCCGGTATTTAAAGTAAGCGAGGCTGCGGGTGCGCTCATTGCGCATTCGCTGGGCCTGCGCTTTTTTTCTTTTTCCCACCAGGAGGGGCACCTGGCGGCGGGTCTCTGGTCGGCGGGGCTGCCGGCGGGGCGCTACCTGGCGGTGCATCTGTCGGGCGGCACCACCGAGATCCTCTGCCTGGAGGCGCGAGAGGGAGGCTTTCTTACGGTTGCTCTGGTGGGCGGCAGCAGCGATCTGCATGCCGGGCAGTTTGTGGACCGCATCGGCGTGGCCCTGGGTCTGGGCTTTCCCGCCGGGCCGGCCTTAGAGGAGTGCGCCCGCCGCGGTGCGGCCGGGACCGTGACCCTGCCGGTGGCGGTCCAGGGGACGGCGATGAGCTTTTCGGGCCCCGCCAGCCAGGCCCGGAGGCTTCTGGAGCAGGGCTGCGACCGGGGCGGTCTGGCCCGGGCGGTGGAGATCTGCATCGCCGATTCGCTGGCGGCGGCGCTCTGCGCGGCGGCGG
>CAZQVX010000043.1:4297-9646 GCA_964596845.1 uncultured Syntrophomonadaceae bacterium
TGCAGCAAGAATCCTGCGGCCGCTGCGTGCCCTGCCGCGTCGGCACCCGGGTGATCCTGGAGCACCTGGAGAGGCTGGCCGCCGGTAAAGGCGCCAAACTCGATCTGGAGGTTCTGAAGCGCCTGGGGCGGATGGTCAAAGAGAGTTCTCTTTGCGAACTGGGCCAATCTTCGCCGGTGCCGCTGCTCCACGCGCTGGAGCATTTTCATGCAGATTTTGAAGCCTGCCTGGGCCGGGACAAACCGGCGGATGCAGACGATGGTCTCACCTACCGCTCTCTGTTGACCGCCCCCTGCCGGAACGGCTGCCCCGCTCATGTGGATATCCCCCTGTATATAGGGCTCATCAGCGGCGGATTTTACGAGGAGTCGCTCGCCGTCATCCGCGAGAAGACCCCCCTGGTGGGGGTGCTGGGCCGGGTCTGCGTGCATCCCTGCGAGTCCAACTGCCGCCGTCAGCCTCTGGACGAGGCTCTATCCATCCGGGTTTTAAAAAGATTTGTCTCCGATTTTGAAGTCAAAAACAGCGGCATCCCCCTGGCCAAGGAGTCGCCCGTTAAAGAGGGCGCCAAGAAGGTGGCGGTTATCGGCGCCGGCCCGGCCGGGCTGAACGCCGCTTACCAGCTGGCCCTTAAGGGCTACCGGGTCACCATCTTCGAGGCGCTGCCGGTGGCCGGCGGGATGCTGGCGGTGGGCATTCCCAGTTACCGCCTGCCGCGGGATATTTTAAACGGCGAGATCGAGCTGGTCAAATCGCTGGGTGTGGAGATCAGGCTGAATACGCGCGTGGGGAAGGATATCACCTTTGAGCAGCTGCGCTGGGAGGGCTACGAGGCCACCCTCATCGCCACGGGCCTGCATGAAAGCTCTTCCATGCGGGTGGAGGGCGAGGATGCGGGCTACAAGGGCTTCTTCCCCGGGGTGGAATACCTGCGCCGGGTGAACCTGCACCAGGAGATGGAACTGGGCCGGCGTGTGGCGGTCATCGGCGGCGGCAACGTGGCCATGGACTGCGCCCGCTCGTCTCTGCGCCTGGGCATCGAAGAAGTTTACCTGGTCTACCGCCGCTCGCGCGCCGAGATGCCCGCCAACGAGGCGGAGATCGTCGCCGCCGAAGAAGAGGGGATCATCTTCAATCTGCTGGCCAACCCCACGCGGATCCTGGCCGAAGACGGCCGGGTGGTGGGGATGGAGTGCATCCGCATGGAGCTGGGCGAGCCCGACAGCAGCGGCCGGCGCAGCCCTGTGCCGGTGAAAGGTTCTGAATTTATCCTCGATGTGGATATGATTGTTCCGGCTATCGGCCAGGTGGCGGACCTTAGCTTCCTCACCGAGGGGAGCGGGGTGGAGATCACCAAGCGCGGCGCCGTCGCCGCCGATCCGCTGACCATGGCCACCTCGGCGCCGGGCGTATTTGCCGCGGGCGATGCCGTGCTCGGCGCGCGCACCGTCATCGAGGCTATCGCCTCGGCGAACAAGGCGGTGGAGGCCATAGACAGCTACTTGCGCACGGGCGAGGCAGCCGTGGCGCCGCAGATAGCCATCGAGAATTTTGTGGAGCGGACCGGCGTCTACGATCCTGCCGAGAAGCCGCCGCTTCTGGCCAACCGGCCGCGCGAAGAAGAAGCCTGCGCGCCTGTTGCCGAAAGAATACAAGGTTTTACCGAGGCCGAACTGGGTTTTGAGGGGCCGCCGACGGCGCTGCGCGAATCGGGGCGCTGCGCCTGCTGCCTGCGCCTCGGTATGGCTGTAGTATAACCGGGAGGAGGGTACGAGAAGTGAAATCTGTTTCATTGACCATTGACGGTAAGCGCATTCATGCCGACGCCGGGACCACTATCCTGGAGGCGGCCCGTAAAAGCGGTATTGAAATACCCACGCTCTGCTACCACCCCCGGTTGAGGCCGCTGGGCCACTGCCGGCTCTGCGTTGTAGAGGTGGAGGGTGTGGCGGCGCCGGTGACCTCCTGCGACAATGAGGTGCAGGAGGGGATGGTGGTGACGACGAGCACCCCGAGTCTGGAGGCCATCCGCAAGGAGATCATTACGCTCATGCTGCGGGATCATCCTTACGAAGATTGCCTCACCTGCGAGAAGACCGGCGCCTGCGACCTGCAGGAGAGGGCTTACAGCTGCCGGGTGGAGCTGCCGGAGCTCATCCGGGCGCTGCCGGTCACCCAAGACGACAACCCCTATATCGTCCGTGACGAAGCCAAGTGCATCCTCTGCGGGCGCTGTCTCAGGGTTTGCCATGATTATGCCGGGCGCAATGTCTTCGCCCTTTTAAGCGGCGGGATCGAAAGCCGCATCACCCCGGCCCGCGAGGGCGCGGCGGTGAGCCTGGAGGAAGCCGGCTGTATCTTCTGCGGGCTCTGCGTGGATCTCTGTCCCGTGGGCGCCCTTACGGAGCGAGAGCGGGGCGCCGCCGGGCGCGAGTGGGATCTGCGCGGTTACCGCGGCCTCTGCCTGGAATGCTCTCTCGGCTGCCCCGTGGAGCGCTCTTTTGCCGGGAGCAGACCGGTCCGGGTCAGGGGCGCCGGCGGGGAGGCGGCGGGCGGCAAAGCGGCAGACGGAGCAGAGGCCGGCGGGGGCTGGATTTGCCGGAAGGGAAAATTCAACCCGGCAGCCGCCGAAGGAAACGGCCTGCTGACGGCGCCGCTGCTGCGCAGTGAAGGCGGGTTTCATGAAGTGAGTTATGAAAGAGCGCTGCAGGAAGCCGGCTACGCCTTTACGGAGCTGAAAAAGAAAAAAGGCCCGGCCGCCCTGGCGGTCATCGCCGGGGGCCGCTGCAGCAATGAAGAGAGCTATCTTTTGCAGAAGCTGGCCCGCGGGGCCTTGGGCACTCCCCATGTGGACCTGGGGGTGAGCCCCGCCCTGGCGGAGGCGCTCACGGCGCTGGAGAAAATCACCGGCCCGGAGGCCGGCGGACCCTCGCCCGGGGATTATGCGGACGCCGAAGCGATCTTTGTCCTGGGCAGCGGCCTGGCCGACACCAATCCCGTGGCCGCCATGGCTGTGGAGCGGGCCTGCCGTATGGGTGAGACTGTCCTGGTGCAGGTCGGCCCCGAAGGCCGGGAGCTGGACGCCTGGGAGCGGCTGGTGCTGCAGCCTGAAGCGGGCGCCGCGGGGGATCTTTTCCGGGCGCTGGCCGCCTTGATCAAGGGAGATGCCGGTGCGCCGGCCCCGGCCGGGGTGGAAGAGGCGGATCTGGCCCGGGCGGCGCGGCTTTTGGCCGGCGGGCGAAACGTCATCCTGGTCTGCCCCTCCTTCTTCGAGAAGGCGGGCGGCGGCTGGATCGAGCCGCTGCTGGAGGCGGCCCGGGCCGCAGGACAGGTGGAGCGCGGCCGCAGCCGCCTGCTCTTTTTAGCTGTGGAGGGTAACGCCCGCGGCATCGTAGAGACCGGCGGAGTGCCGGGCCTGCTGCCCGGTTACATTCCGGAAGAGGGCAGGGCCGGGGAAAGTTACAACCGCGAGCAGATTGCAGCCGCCGCCGAAGCGGGCGAGATCAAGGGTCTCTTTGCCGTCCTGGAGGGGCTGGAGAGCCCGCTGCCGGCCGGCCTGGAATTTTTAGCGGTGCAGTGCGCTTCGCGGGGGGCTGTCCCTGCCGAGGCGAATGTGGTCTTTCCGGCGCCGCCGCTGCATCTAAAAGAGGGCACCTTTACGAGCAGCGCCGGGGAAAAGCAGCAGAACCTGGCTGCACCGGGCGCCGCAGGTGAAATCCGGCCGGAGTGGCAGGTCATTGCCGCCCTGGTGGAGGCCGCGGGCGGTGCTTCGGCGGCCGTTTACGGCACTTTGCAGGAAGTTCAGGAGGAGATCTGCCGGGTGGTGGAGGGGCGGTAGAGAAGCGCAAGGGCGCCGGCCCCGGACGCCTCCCGGTCTAAAGATGCAAAAGCGCGATCCTGTTTATACGGTATCTGAAGTTAACCGGATCATCAAAGGGTTGATCCAGGGAGACCCCCGCCTCCGCAATCTGTGGGTGGCGGGGGAACTCTCCAATTTTACGCACCACCGCTCCGGGCATATGTATTTTACCATCAAGGACGGCGCCGCCTCGCTGCGCTGCGTCTTCTTCCGCCGGGACAATGCGCGCTGCCGCTTTCAGCCTGTGGATGGGATGGAGATTTTGGCTTACGGCAGCCTTTCCGTCTACGAGCCCGGCGGCGCCTACCAGCTTTATGTCACCGAGATGGAGCCGGCGGGGATGGGCTCACTCTACCTGGCCTTCGAGCAGCTCAAGAAGAAGCTGGAGGAGGAGGGCCTCTTCCGGGAAGAACATAAACAGCGCCTGCCCGCACTGCCGCGGTGCATTGCGGTGATCACCTCGCCTACCGGGGCGGCGCTGCAGGATATTCTCACCACGGCGCGGCAGCGCTTTCCCCATGTGCGGATTGTCGTCGCCGAGAGCCTGATGCAGGGGAGCGGCGCCCCCGCGGATATTGTCCGCGCGCTGGAGCGGGTGAACGCCATGAAGGAGATTGAGCTCATCATCGTGGCCAGAGGCGGGGGCTCGCTGGAGGACCTGGCTCCCTTCAACACGGAGACGGTAGCCCGGGCTATCTTCGCCTCGCGCCTGCCGGTGATTTCGGCGGTGGGGCATGAAACCGACTTTACCATTGCCGATTTTGTGGCCGACCTGCGGGCCCCCACCCCCACGGCCGCCGCCGCGGCGGCGCTGCCGCATTTCAGCGATGTGATGCACCGGGTGGATCAGCTGCGCCGGAGAGGGGCGCAGGCGCTGCAGCAGAGGCTGCTGCAGGAAAAGCAGCTTCTCGATTATACGGTGACGGCGCGCTTCTACCGGCAGCCCCTGGAGAGGGTGCGCCGGGCGGGGGAGCGCCGCGCGGCTCTGGATGAGCGGCTGCGCCTCTCGGCGCGGCGTTACCTGAGGCTCAAAGGGTTGCAACTGGCGGCGCTGGACGATAAGCTGGAGGGGACGAGCCCGCTCAGGCTTATGGCCCGGGGCTACAGCTACTGCCGGGATGAGGCGGGCAATGTGGTGAGGTCTGTAAAAGAACTGCAGGTGGGGCAGCGCCTGCGGCTGCGTTTCAGGGACGGCGCCGCCCGCTGCCGCACTGAAGAGTTGGAGGAGGGTCCTGAACTTGTCCCCTGAAGAAAAAGAAAATGGTGAGCTTACATACGAGGAGGCTCTCCGGCGCTTAGAAGAGATCGTGGCGCGCCTGGAAAACGAGGAGATCCCCCTGGAGGAAGCGCTGGCCGGTTTTAAGGAGGGAGTGCGCCTTTCGCGCTACTGCCGTGAAAAGCTGGCCGAGATCGAGTTCCAGGTGGACTACCTGCTCAAAGAGGAGCAGGAGGAGTCGGGCGGCAACGGCGGCGCCGGGGCTGCGGACGAC
>CAZQVX010000044.1:0-9544 GCA_964596845.1 uncultured Syntrophomonadaceae bacterium
CCGGCAAGTCCCTGGTGGTTACCCTTTCTCCCCTCACCAATTCAGTAATGGACAGTAACGTGGGCGGCTATTTTGGACCTTACCTGAAATTTTCCGGCTGGGACGCCCTGGAGATCCAGGGCAAAGCGAAAAGCGACGTGGTCGTCTTTATTGATGGTGATTCAGGCAAGGTCACCATTGAAGAAGCCGACCTTGATACCGATGCCAGTCACCTGATCAGTGAAATCCTGACTGAAGTTTATGCGGAATCTGAAGGGGGTAAAAAGAACATTTCGGTTGTCTCCACCGGCAGTGCCGCCGATAATACTCTGATAGGGATACTCAACTTTTCATTTTACGACCCGCGCCGCAAGGCAGTGCGGCTCAAGCAGGCCGGCCGGGGCGGGATCGGCACCGTATTCCGTGATAAAAAGGTGCGCGCCCTGGTGGTGCGCTATTCGGGGCCGGTGGGGAAAAACAACAATCCCGCCGATTTCAGCAAAATTGCCGCCGCCGGAAAGAGAATCAATCGGGAGATTCGCTTATTCGATGATGTCCAGTGCCGCATGAAGCAGATCGGGACGGCCAACCTGATGTCGACGATGAACGATTACGATCTCCTGCCGGTCCACAATTTCCAGTATGGCTCCCATCTCGATGGTGAGAAAATCGGGACGGAAGCACTCAGAAGCCGTTTCACTCAGAACATGTTCGACGGGTGCTGGTTCGGCTGTACCATGTCCTGCTGCAAAGCGGTGGACGACTTCGAGGTGATGAGCGGGCCTTTTCAAGGGGAAAAGGTAATTGTCGACGGGCCGGAATACGAAAATGCTGCCGGCCTCGGTGCAAACTGCGGTATATTCGACCTCGATTATGTGATCGAAGCCAATTTTTACTGCGACACCTACGGGCTTGACACTATTTCTACCGGTACAATAATCGCCTTTATTATGGAGTGCTACGAACGCGGTTTGATCAATAAAAAGATAACCGGCGGCCTGGAACTTAATTTCGGCAACAAGGATGCATTCATGCAGCTGATTCATCAAATGGGCCGCGGCGAAGGCTTCGGGAAGATCGCCGGCCTGGGAGTCCGCCGAATAAAGGAGCTGTTTGCCCGGGAGTACGGCGCTGATCGGGCTTTCCTGGAGGATATCGGCATGGAAGCCAAGGGCCTTGAATATGCCCAGTATGTATCCAAAGAGTCGCTGGCCCAACAAGGCGGTTTCGGCCTGACCAACAAGGGTCCCCAGCACGATGAAGCCTGGCTGATTTTTATGGATATGGTTAACAAGCAGATCCCCACCTTCGAAGACAAGGCTGAGGCTTTGCATTATTTCCCCATGTTCCGGACCTGGTTCGGTTTGCAAGGCCTTTGCAAGCTGCCCTGGAACGATATCGAACCGGAAGATAACAAGCAGACCGACGAACCGGCCAAAGTGCCGGCCCATGTGCAGAACTATGTCGATATCTATAACGGAGTCACCGGAAAAAATATTGACAAACACGAGCTTATTCGTCAGTCGGAGCGGGTTTACAATTACCAGCGGGTGTTCAACCTGCGTCTGGGATACGGCACCCGTAAAAATGATGCCGTGCCGTACCGCTCCATGGGCCCGGTAACCGTAGAAGAATATGAGTCCAGGGCCGAACGTTATGACAACCAGTTAGAAGAACTGGGCCTGGACTTAGCAGGCCTGAGCACTGCGGATAAAGTCAAAGCCCAGCGCAAACACCGGGAAGAGCAGTACGAGAAGCTGATAGATGCGGTATATCACCGGAGAGGCTGGACCAAAGAGGGCGTTCCCACCCTGGAAACTTTGCGGGAGCTGGGGATTGATTTTCCTGAAGTGGTCGCGGTGGTCAAGGAGCATCTCTAGAAGTCAGTAACCGCCGGCCGGCAGGGAAATAGGGTTTGCGGGGGAGTAAGAACCGGGAGAGGATTTCAGGTGGTCGAAATTAACGGGCATAAAGTGGACTGGGAAGAAGGAATGACCGTAAAAAGGCTGCTGGAGCTGATGAACTATACTTTCCCGATGATTATTGTCCGGGTGAACGGTGAGCTGGTCGGTAAAGAAGATTGGGATCGGTTCCCGGTCCCGCGGAAGGCCAGAGTCCAGGCGCTGCATCAGATCGCGGGAGGCTGAGCAGGGACCATTCGATCCGGCGTCCACACCATGCTACCGTTCATTATCAGGCGAAAGGAACTAAAGGATGAACAAGATATCGGCAATTGTTGAGCTGATAATTGAAAAACATAATCGTGATCGGGCCAATCTGGTCATGATGATGCAGGATATTCAGGCAGAGCTTAATTACCTGCCGCCGGAAGCAATTGAGCTTATTTCAAAACAGCTTGATCTGCCCCGGGCCCGGATTTACTCCGTCGCAACATTTTATAAATCTTTTTCACTAAAACCGCGCGGCAAACATAAGATTGAAATCTGCCAAGGGACCGCCTGTCATATTCGGGGCGCTTCGCTGCTGATGAGCCAGGTGTCGGAGGAGCTTGGCGTCAAGCCCGGCGAAACTACCGCAGACGGTGAATTTACCCTTGCCCCGGTCCGCTGCGTGGGCGCTTGCGCCATGGCGCCGGTTGCGGTAATAGACGGCATATATCACGGCGGTATCACTGCGGCCAGGTTGACTGGAGAGCTGAAGAAATGCACCGCCGATCAAAAATGTAGCTGCTATGCCGGCGCTGAAGCGCCGCCGGAGGAAACCCCGGCCTTGAAAGCTATCGAAAAAATTGACTCCTTCCAGCACTTTACCCGGCTGAAGGCTCGCCTGCTTGAAACATCTCCGCTCGATCAACCCCGGCTGCTGGTTTGCGCCGGGACCGGATGCCTGGCCAAGGGAAGCCTGGCTGTTGCCGCAGCGCTCAGCAGCGAACTCTCTGCCGCCGGGATCGACCGTCCCGTTAATCTGGGTGTTAAAACCGTCGGCTGCCGGCGATTTTGTGAGGCAGGCCCGCTGGTAATTCTCTACCCGGAAAATATCCTTTACACTAAAGTGCAACCCGCTGATGCCGGAGCGATTATTCAGAAAACTGTAATCGGTAAAGAGATTATTGACGAACTGCTCTATCATCAGCCGGGAGAGGCTTCCGGCATCGAAAAATATACCGAGATCCCATTTTACTCGCGGCAGGAGAGTATGGCGCTGCGTAATGTCGGTTCGGTGGACCCCCTCGATATTAACGACTATATCGCCCGCGGCGGTTACGGCGCACTGCTAAAAGCGCTTAACACGATGGAACCCCATCAGGTGATCGCAGCGGTGGAAAGATCCGGCCTGCGCGGCCGGGGGGGCGGCGGTTTTCCAACGGGGAAAAAATGGCGCACCGCCGCCGCGGTTCAGTCAGATCGGCGCTATGTGATCTGCAACGGTGACGAAGGGGACCCCGGCGCCTTTATGGATTGCAGTATCATGGAAGGCGATCCTCATTCGATAATTGAAGGAATGCTCATCTGCGCTTACGCGGTGCAGGCGGACAAGGGCTATATCTACGTGCGCGAGGAATACCCCCGCGCGCTGAAAACCCTGCAGACCGCCATTAATCAGGCTCTCCAGGCCGGGCTTCTCGGCCCCAACATCTGCGGCAGTTCTTTTTCATTTGATCTGCAAATCAATCGCGGTTCAGGCGCCTTTGTCTGCGGCGAGTCGACGGCGCTGATGCAATCAGTCGAAGGTAAAGTCGGCGAACCGCGGGCCAAGTATATCCGTTCAGCCGAGCGAGGCCTTTTTGATAAACCGACGGTGCTCAACAACGTTGAAACCTACATCAACATACCGCTTATCATCGAGCATGGCGCGGAACGGTTTGCCGCCACCGGTACCGCCGGCAGCCCCGGGACCAAGGTTTTCTCGGTGGTCGGAAAGGTCAAAAACACCGGGCTGATCGAGGTGCCCATGGGGACAACTCTGCGAACTATCATTTACGACATCTGCGGCGGTATCCTTGATGATAAAAAATTCAAGGCGGTGCAAACCGGCGGCCCCTCCGGCGGCTGCCTGCCCGAATCCAAGCTCGATCTGGCCGTTGACTTTGACACTCTGATCCGCGAGGGTTCGATGATGGGTTCCGGCGGGATGATCGTCATGGATGAAGATACCTGCATGGTGGACTTGGCCCGCTACTTCACCGAATTTTTAGTCCAGGAATCATGCGGCAAATGCGCGGCCTGCAGGCTTGGGTTGGACAATTTACATCAAATTTTGGAGCGAATCTGCCGGGGTGAAGGTGAACCGGCAGATATTGAGCATATGGAAAAGCTGCTTTTGCTTCTTGAAAAGGGCTCGCTGTGCGGGTTGGGTAAATCGGCCCCGAATCCCGTGCGCAGCACCCTAACCCATTTCAAGGATGAGTATTTGGCCCATATCGTTGATAAGAAGTGCCCCGCCGGTGTCTGCCGGAGTCTGATCAGCTATGAGATTAATGAGCTTTGCACCGGCTGCGGCCTCTGCGCTAAAGCCTGCCCGCAACTGGCGATCAGCGGGGCCAAAAAAGAGAGCTACAGCATCGATCAGGCTCTATGCAACCGCTGCGGAATCTGTAAAGCAACCTGCAAATTTGATGCGATAGTAATATCTTCGTAGACGGGGAAAGGGAGCGCTATGAGCAAGCAGATTCAGATTACTGTGGACAATCGGGTTATCCAAACTGACAGCGGTGTGATGCTGCTGGATATCCTAAACCGGCACGGCATTCGCGTGCCGCAGCTATGCAACCATCCCGCTCTGGCGCCCAGCGGCGCCTGCAGGCTCTGCATGGTTGAGATCACCAAATCAGCATGGAACGGAAAATCGAAACTGGTAACTTCTTGTCTCTACCCTGCTGAAGAGGGGTTGATTGTCACTACCCGTTCCCCTGAAGTGCTGCAAACCCGCCGGGCTCTCCTGGAGCTCTATCTCGCACAGCACCCCGGATCCGATGTGGTGAAAAAGCTGGCCGGCGAAGAGGGGATTGAGGAAACACCCTTTACCGTTGGGGTTGAGGACAATCTATGCGTGATGTGCGGCCTTTGCGCCCGGGTCTGCCAGGATCTCGGCCCCGGCGCCATCTCGACCCTCTACCGGGGCGCCGACAAAATGATCGGCCCCAACCCCGAAGGTATGGGCGTGGATTGCACCGGCTGCCGGACCTGCGCCTATCTTTGTCCCACCGGGGCCATACCCCTGCAGCAAAAGGACGGAGTGCTCACCATCTGGAACCGGAGCTTCGAGATCCCGGTCTGCTCTGTGCAGCCCGAGTTGTGCCGGGGCTGCGGGATCTGCGAAGAAGTTTGCCCGCAGGCGGTGCCGCGGGTGACCCTCTCGGCGGAGGGCGGCGCGGTGTGCCATATCTCGCCCACAGCCTGCGTCGGCTGCGGTATATGTGCCGGATCGTGCCCCACAGGGGCGATTATACAGAAGAAAACAGAGGCGCTGGACGATTTTGGGCAGTTGCTGCGTGCCGGCAGTCTGAAAAATAAATCAGTAGTTTTTGTTTGCCCGCGCTCACCCATGCCGGCCGCCGCTGCGGATGACGATGAGCTGATCATGCGGGTCAGCTGCACCGGAAGCGTCGATATTGCGACCATCCTTTACTGTATCGCCGCAGGGGCGAGCGGAGCGGCCCTGCTCTGCCGCGACCGCTTGAGCTGCCCCTACCGGCAGGGGGGCGAGTGCGGCGAAAAGCGGGTTAAAGTCGCCGGAGAGCTGTTGAAGCTCTGCGGCCTGGAGGCGGAGCATCTCGCCTTTTTAGAACCGGGCCCCGGCCGGGAGGGGCCGGCTCAGGCCTGGCGAGAGTTTAAAGCCGCCGTCCGGCGCTGCGCGCCCCTTTTGGCGGATAGCTATCGTCCCGCTGCCGCCACCCTCTCCGGGATAGATCCGGCCCTGGACATTGTCTCCTGGCTTAAGGAACGCCCGGAGCTGAAACCGCAGCTTCCGCCCGCACTGCAGTCCCTTTTTCTCACGGCGGCGGAAGGCGATATCTGCCTCTATCTAAAGAGGCTGCCTGAACTGGACTTGCTTCTGTCGCTGATCACCCATGAGCCGGTGGTAACACCCATCCTGGAGCAGGCAGCCCGGCTGCTGAAGGCAAAAAACATTGCAGTCCGCCTCGCCGCCGGCGAAAAAGAGCTGCTGCAGCTTAATCCTGAAAAAGTGATTACAATAGATACACTAAATGAGCCTGCGGGGGATTTGGCGGAAGCGGCAAAAGAAGAGCCTTTCTCCTTCCGCATTGATCCGCAGCGGCGCCGGCGCCTGCTTGAAGAACATGAGCGGGCTGATAGCCCGCTGACCTGCATGACGGTGGAGCGCTACCTGCAATACGCGCTGCTGCTGCGCCGCGGAGCCTGGCGGCAGTCGCTGTCGGAACAACCGGCCCACTTTCTTACCCCCGTCCCGGCGGAAACGCCGGCCGGCGATGAGGGAGGGGATCAGGCGGGACGGCGGGTTGAACATCATCCAATTCTGCCTGCCCCGCCGCCGCCCGAATTACAGTTTATCTACAATGGGGCTAAAATTTCCGCACGCGCCGGAGAGGTGATCTCCTCGGCTCTTTACGCCGCCGGCGTCACCGTCTTCGGCCACCATCACCGTGACGGCGCCGCCCAGGGGATTTTCTGTGCCAACGGGCAGTGTTCGCAATGCATGGTTATAGCCGACGGGAAACCGGTCAAGGCCTGCATGACTCCCGTAACTCAGGGGATGCAGGTAGAAAGCGTGGAAGGTTTACCTGCTCTGGGCGATGATGCGCCGGTCGCAGTATCTCTGCCCAATCTCAAAGAGGTTTCCGTCGAGGTGCTGATCATCGGCGGCGGGCCGGCCGGCATCTGTGCCGCCATCGAGCTGGGCGGCGCCGGCGTTGAAGTGCTGCTCATCGATGATAAGCAGGATCTGGGCGGAAAACTCAGTCTGCAGACCCATAACTTTTTCGGCTCCGTATCCGACTGCTACGCCGGAGACCGCGGCGTGAATATCGGCCATATTCTGGCCGGCGAATTAAAAGGGCTGCCCACCGTTAAGACCTGGCTTAATTCAACTGTAATCGGCGTCTTCGGTGACGGCAATTTTGGGATCTCCCGGGGTGGGGCCTATGAGCTGGTCAGACCGAGAAGGGTCCTCTTTGCCACCGGCGCGCGGGAGAAGAGCCTCGCCTTCCCGGGCTGCGACCTGCCCGGGGTATACGGAGCCGGCGCCTTCCAGACCCTGGTCAACCGCGATCTGGTCCGCTGTGCGGAAAGGCTGTTCATTATCGGCGGCGGCAATGTGGGCTTAATCGGAGCTTACCATGCTCTGCAGGCCGGGATCGATGTTGTCGGTCTCGTTGAAGCGCTGCCGCGCTGCGGCGGCTACAAGGTCCATGAAGACAAGATCAGGCGTCTGGGAGTTCCTGTTTGGACCTCCCACACCGTGCTGCGCATAGAGGGCACTGAGCGGGTAGAGCGCGTTGTTGTGGCTGCGGTGGACGAAAAATTTAATCCCATCCCCGGTACAGAACGCGCCTATGAGGTGGATACCGTCCTCATCGCCGTGGGCTTAAGCCCCGTAGATGAGCTTTTGCAGAAAGCGCAAGAGTACGGCATTAAAGCCTACGCCGCCGGTGATGCCGAGGAGATCGCCGAGGCCTCGGCGGCAATATTTTCCGGTAAGATCACCGGGCGCCGGATCGCGCAGGACCTGGGCATCGATCTGCCCATTCCCGTCCACTGGGAGGCATTCGGCCGGCTGCTCAAGCATAAGCCGGGCGAAGCGGCGTCATTTATCCCGCCGGAGAAGGAGGCGCCGGTTTATCCACTCATCAGGTGCCTGCAGGAAATTCCCTGCAACCCCTGCACCGAGGCCTGCCCGCAGGGATGTATTACCATGCCCGGTTCGATCCTGTCGTTGCCCCGCTTTTCCGGCGAATGCATCGGCTGCGGGCGCTGTGTCCTGGCCTGCCCCGGCCTGGCGATCACCCTGCTCATAGATGATTATGACCCGGAGAAACAGAAAGCTTTGCTAATGGTGCCCTTTGAATTTAACGATGAGTCCGCTCCCCTGGGGCAAGAGGTGATCACCACCGGCCTGGAAGGTGAAGTGGTGGGCAGAGGCAGGGTCTTAGCCTGCAAGGACCGCGAGACACAGAACAGACGCCGCCTGCTGCTGCTGGAGGTGCCCTACAGGGATAAGCTGAAAGTAGCCGGCTTCAGGATGCGCGAGGTTGAAGAAGGGCGACACCTGGCGGCGGTGGTGACGGAGGAGGAAGACCCGATTATTTGCCGCTGTGAGCGGGTAAGAAAAAGTGAAATCGTGCGCGAAATCCGCGCCGGTGTGCGCGATATGAACCAGTTGAAGGCTGCAGTTCGCGCCGGGCTCGGCGGCTGCGGCGGCAAAACCTGCACCGATTTGATTTTGCGCATTTTTAGAGAAGAAGGTGTTCCTCTTTCAGAGGTCACGCCGCCTACGCACCGGCCTCTGGTGGCCGAAGTGCATCTCGGTGACTTTATTGCTAGAGAAGAAGAGGAGAATAAATAATGGCGCCCAGTGCAACATATGATGTCATTGTTATCGGCGCCGGCAGCATCGGCAACCCCACCGCTTGCCGGCTGGCCGAGGCCGGCCTGAAAGTTTTGGTCTTAGAGAGGCGCCAGGCGGCAGGCCGGGGCGACAATAAGGCCGCTATCGGCGGTGTCCGGGCTACTCATTCTGATTCAGGCAAGATCAGCCTCTGCATTGAAAGCCTGAAAATATTTTCGAACTGGAAAGAAAACTACGGTTTTGATCTGGGATGGAAGCCGGGCGGCTACTGTTTTCCCGTGTATGACGAAAATATCGAGAATACCCTTAAAGAGCTGCTGCCCTACCAGAAGCAGCAGGGCCTGGAAATTGACTGGGTCGGCCCCGCCAGGATTGGCGAGCTTATTCCCGGCGTTAATCCGGAGGGTCTGCGCGGCGGCACCTATTCGCCTGAAGACGGCCAGGTTTCTTCGATCTTGGCCCCGCTTGCTTTTCAGCGCGAAGCGGCAAGACATGGCGCCGTCTACCGCTTTAATGAAAAGGTAACGGGTTATACCAGAACCGGCTCCAGGATTACCGGGGTTAAAACCGACCGGGGCAGTTATGCCGCCGGGTATGTTGTTCTGGCCGCCGGGTCGGATGCCGCCGAACATGGCCCCATGCTTGGGTTTGATATTCCCGTGCTGCCGGATTCCCATGAAGCCGGAATATCTGCGCCCATCGCCCCTTTTCTGCCCCCTCTGGTGGTCGATATGCGCCCGGGGCCGGAAGGGAAAACGGCCAATTTCTATTTCGGGCAGAATAAGGAAGGACAGATTATATTTTGCTATACCCCGAAGGAGCTCTTTCCGGGAACGAACAGAGAATCTTTATCCGAGTTTCTGCCGGTCCTGGCGGGCCGGATGATCTCTCTGCTGCCGCGGCTGAAAGGTTTGCTCATCCGCCGCATCTGGCGTGGTTGCTACCCTATGACCCCTGACGGGGTGCCGATTATTGACTATGCCCCGGGGATGGACGGCTTAATCCTCGCCGTGGGCATGTGCGGCCAGGGTTTCATGCTCGGTCCCGGCGTTGGGGC
>CAZQVX010000045.1:0-155 GCA_964596845.1 uncultured Syntrophomonadaceae bacterium
GCGGCCGCTTTAATCTTTTGCGACCGCTTTTCGGCAACCTGCCTTGCCAGGCGATCATCGGTGACGGCCTGGAATCTGTCACCGGCCAGCGGAAGATCATTTAAGCCCAGCACCTCTACAGGCGTGGAGGGTCCTGCCTTGCGCACCCGCTCACC
>CAZQVX010000045.1:165-3804 GCA_964596845.1 uncultured Syntrophomonadaceae bacterium
CTGTTTGAAGAGATCATCGAGAGTAATTCGCTGTCTTTTCTGGGCGGCCGCTTTAATCTTTTGCGACCGCTTTTCGGCAACCTGTCTGGCCAGGCGATCATCGGTGACGGCCTGGAATCCGTCACCGGCCAGCGGTAGATCGTTTAAGCCCAGCACCTCTACTGGTGTGGAGGGCCCTGCCTTGCGCACCCGTTCACCCCTGTAGTTGAACATGGCTCTGACCTTACCAGTGGCGGTGCCGCAGATTACCGGCGAGCCGACGCGCAGGGTTCCATCCTGGAGAAGAATGGTGGCTACCGGGCCCCGGCCCTTGTCCAGGTGGGCTTCGATTACGGTGCCGCGGGCGGCGCGCCCGGGGCTTGCTTTCAACTCGCCCACCTCGGCCACCAGCAGGATCATCTCCAGCAGTTCATCTAGTCCTTCCCGCTGCAGCGCGCTTACACTGACGCATATTGTGTCACCGCCCCACTCCTCGGGGATAAGCCCCTGTTCTGAAAGCTGCTGCCTGACCCGCTCGATATTGGCGCCTGGTTTATCAATCTTGTTGATGGCTACGATAATGGGCACCTCAGCCGCCCGGGCATGGTTGATCGCCTCCACTGTCTGCGGTTTGACCCCATCATCGGCGGCCACGACGAGAATGGCCATATCGGTAACCTGGGCGCCGCGGGCGCGCATGGCGGTAAAGGCTTCATGTCCCGGTGTATCCAGAAAGACTATTTTCTTTCCCGAAGTCTCCACCTCAGAAGCCCCGATGTGCTGTGTAATACCCCCTGCTTCCCCGGCCGTGATATTGGATTCACGGATGGCATCCAGCAGAGAGGTTTTTCCATGGTCCACATGCCCCAATACGGTGACCACGGGGTTGCGCGGGGCCAGGTCTTTATCGTCCGCCTCATCTCTGCCCAGCAGCTCCTGCTCGACTGGATCCGCCTCAAATTCCACATCAATTTCATACTCTTCGGCTGCAAGCTCGATGGCCTCGGGGTTCAAGGCCTGGTTGATATTGGCTACGATGCCCAGATCTAAAAGCCTGGTGATGAGTTCCGCAGGGGTCACCTCGAAAAGTGAAGCCACCTCTCCGACGGTGACGCGGCCTTCAACTTTCACCAGTGAGCGTTTCTTTTTCACTGCGGCCTTTTTGGCCGGTGGGGCGGGGGCAGGCCTGCTCCCGGGCGCCGCCTTTGGGGCAGTCTTTTCTTCTCGCTTGCCCTCTGCAGGGGGCGCTTCTCCGCCCTTTTTATCCCCGGGGGCGGGCGGCGGGGCCTCTTCTTTCTTTACCTTCTCTTCGCCGCTTTCCGCTTTACCCGTAATGATGGCGACAACACGCTGGGCCTGCTCATTTTCCAGCGTGCTCATATGGTTCTTGACCTCGATGTTCATCCCTTCCATGATCTCGATCAGCCTCTTGCTGGTAGTGCCCAGCTCCTTAGCCAGTTCGTAAACTCTTACTTTAGCCAATTAACACACCTCCATTAAAAGCCCTCCCTGTAGAGACTTTTAAGATGTAGACTCACCTTCAGATAGAAGCATCGCTGTGATATCAACAATGAGCTCCTCGGAGAGAGTTTGTTCTAAATTTTTTTCCAGTCTTCTTCCTTTAAGCGCCTTTTGCAAACAGGTCTCATCTTTGCAGATGTAGGCGCCCCGGCCGGAGATCTTTCCTCCCGGATCCAGGCGGATCTCACCTTCGGGAGTGCGCACCAGGCGGATCAACTCCCGCTTCGGTTTTTTTTCACGGCAGCCTACGCAGATCCGCATAGGGATCTTACGCACTTTGGCCATGTTCTTCCGCCTCCTTTGAGCGGGCTTACTTTTCTTCCGGGACGCTCTCCGCCCCTTCTGCAGTTTCATCAGGCAAGATCACGTCGCCGGCAGGAGTTGCAGCCTCTGCCGCCTCCTCCGCTGCCGGTTCTGTACTGTCACTGTCCATGTCGTCGCCCAGGCCAAGCGAGGCGAGACGCTTCTGGGCGATCTCTGTTTCGCTGCAGATATCGATTTTAAAGCCGGTAATCCTGGCCGCCAGGCGAGCATTTTGCCCCTCTTTCCCGATAGCCAGCGAAAGCTGGTTGTCGGGGACAATTACCAGCGCCTCTTTTTCTTTCAGCTCCACTGTGACCACCTTAGCCGGGCTCAGCGAGTTGCCCAGGTATTCTTCAGGGTCTTCACTCCACCTGATAATATCTATCCTCTCACCCCTCAGCTCATTGCTGATGGACTGAACCCTGCTGCCCCGCGGCCCCACACAGGAGCCTACGGGATCTACATCGGAATTTCTTGAGTGGACGGCCAGTTTGGCTCGAAAACCGGGTTCCCTGGCGGCGGCTTTTATCTCCACAATCCCCTCGTAGATTTCAGGGACCTCCAGCTCAAATAGCCGTTTCAAAAATCCGGTGTGGTTGCGTGAAAGGACCACCTGGGGCCCCTTGCTGCTCTTCCGGACCTCCATGATAATTGTTTTGATCCTCTCGTTCATCCGATAGCGCTCGCGGGGGAGCTGCTCATCCAGGGGTAAAATCCCCTCCACCCGGCCCAGATCCACAATGACATTGCGCTGCTCAAAACGGCGCACCGTCCCGGTAATAATATCTTCAACCCGGTCAAGAAAATCCCTGTAAATGAGCTCGCGCTCCGCCTCCCGGATCCTCTGGATGATGACCTGTTTGGCGGTTTGGGCGGCGATCCGCCCAAATTCCTGGGGCGTCACCTCCATTTCGATTAAGTCGCCCAGCTGACAGCGGGAGTCGTAAACGCGGGCTTCGTAAAGCTCCACCTCCTGCTGCGGTTGCTCCACCTCTTCGACCACCTTCAGCTGCGAGAAAACCTTGATCTCACCCGTCTCCCGGTCAACGTTCACCTGAACATTTCCGGGAGCCTGAAAGTTTCTCTTGTAAGCAGAAACCAGGGCTACCTCCAACGCCTCAAAAAGAATTTCCAGCTCGATCCCTTTTTCTTTTTCAATAGCCTTCAATGCGGCGATGAGTTCCTTGCTGTTCACCGAAATTTGGACCCTACCTCCTTTCTCTACCTGCTCCCTCGCCTAGGGCTTGAACCACAGGTGAGCCTTCTTGATTTGCTCCAGCGGTATTCTGAGAGTCTCACTCTTTTCATTCTCCGGGAGCACCTCTATAAAGCCTTCTTCCGAACCAAGCAGTTTACCAACCCGGGATTTCTTACCCTCCACCGGTTCCCGGGTATATATTTTCACCATTTCACCCCTGAATCGCTCAAAATCTTGCAGCTTGTTCAGGGGGCGCTCAGCGCCCGGTGAAGAAACCTCCAGGATATAGCTCCGGGCAATGGGGTCATATGCATCAAGAAGCCCTGAGAGGTCACGGCTCACTTTCTCACAATCGGTAATGGTCACTCCGCCAGGCTTGTCGATGTAAATGCAGAGATGTCCCCTCCGGCCGGTGTTGTAGTCGAGTTGGACCAGTTCCAGGCCATGCTCTTCGACAACCTCCTGCACCAGATGGGTCAGTTTTTCTTTTAGTTGATCGCTGGACATGGGGCCACTCCCTTCAAAAAGCTTCTTTTAGCACGAAAGAGTGGGAGAACCCACCCTTTGCCGAAAATGCCGCACCGCCTCTAAAAGATTACCACAAAGAAATTAGTAATGCAAGGAAAAGGAAGCAACAA
>CAZQVX010000045.1:3904-9518 GCA_964596845.1 uncultured Syntrophomonadaceae bacterium
GATATGATTTTTGTGGCGGTGATCTTGTAGCCGAAGATAAAGTATGACTCAATCATAGTCACAAAGACATTACAGAAGACCACGATAGCCACTATTCCAACGGGCATACCGGCACTGTAGGCATGAGCGTAGGAGTAGTTCAGACCGTTGAAGAGGATCAATCCCAGAAAGAACAGCCCCAGGCAATATTTAAAGGGTATCTCTTTCAGCACATGGGGCTTAAAAAGAATCCTGAAGCCAAAATAGAAAAAGAGCGTCAGGGGAGCCAGGGCTACCAGGGTAATCTCCCTGACATCCGCCCTTAAGAGCAGCGTGGCAAAAACACCGTATGATCCCCATGCTACGGCCGAGATCATGGCGATAATGGTTCCCCGCCTTCTGGCATTTCTACTTTTCACGCCGACCCCCTGTTGTATGTTGGCAGTATAGCTGCAATTATTTTTGAATAAAAGCTGTTTCCATCACCCAGGCGTGAACAGTTCGCTCCTTCTATTTAAGGTGGGGATCAATCCTGGCGGCGTATTTCAGGATCTCCCAGTACATCTTACCTCTTGCGGCGAGGCCTTTCCATAGGCCCAGCTTCTCCTCTTTCATCAGATGCGACAGGTCGGGCAGGTTTACCAGGGCTACGGGGAGTTCATTCTCTTCCACATAGCGGTGCAGCGCTACCTCAACACCAAAGCGGGAGAGATCGAGATCGGATATATCATCCAGAAGATCCCGCTTCAGCGCCCGCTGGCCTGTTAAATAGGGAGCCATCTTTTGGGCCAGATCGGTGGCCACCCGCCCCTTTTCAAAGAGACCCAGGCTCATCACAGCCTCCCCTTTCAGGATCGGCTCCAGCAGCGCCGTAATATGGTTTCCCGTAAGCCCCATCAGATCAGCATCGAGAAAAAGGATGATCTCAGCCGGGGTGCCCTCGAGACCCGCCTTCATGGCTCCGCCTTTACCCCTGTTTTCTCTCAGCTCTATAACTTTCACGCCGTCATATTGGCGGGCCTTTTTCACCGTGTCATCGGTAGAACCGTCGCTGACGACAATGACCTCATCGATGGCTTTGCACAGCGTCACTACAGAAAGAACATCACCGATGGTTTTTTCTTCATTGTAAGCAGGTATTATTGCTGATATGCGCACATCTTTACCTCCTGCGAATTCTGCCCGGAGCGGCTTAACCTTCCCGGGCGGCAAAATCCCGAAGTTCTCCCTGCAACGCCTCCAGTATCTTCTCCTGCGGCACTGTGCGGATTACTTTACCCTTGCGAAAGATCAGGCCGCGGCCCCGGCCCGCCGTAATCCCGATATCCGCCTCCCTGGCTTCACCCGGGCCATTGACGGCGCACCCCATAACCGCCACCTTTACCCTGTGGGGATAGTCCTGGAGGAGCCGGGAAACCTCTCCAACGAGGGTTACCAGATCAATATTGCAGCGGCCGCAGGTAGGGCACGAGATTAGCTCCGGCCCGCTCCGGTTTCGCAGGTGCAGCGCCTCCAGGATCTGCCGGGCCACGCGGACCTCGATGACGGGATCCGCTGTGAGAGAAACCCGCACCGTATCGCCGATCCCCTCCGCCAGCAGGGTCCCTATCCCCACGGCTCCTTTGATGGTCCCGCTTTCCAGCGGGCCGGCGGCGGTAACTCCCAGGTGCAGGGGGCACTCCACCTGCCCGGCAACGAGACGGTAAGCCTCTATGGTGGTGAGGACATCCGAAGCTTTAAGAGAGATCACAGTCCCGGTAAAGCCCGTCTGCGCCGCCACATCCAGATAACCCAGCGCCGACTCCACCAGGGCGGCGGCGGTAACCCCGCCGTATTTTTTCAGCAGAGACCGCTCCAGGGAACCGGCATTGACCCCGATGCGCAGGGCGGCGCCTTTATCGCTCGCCCGGCGGCACAGCTCACGCAGCTTCTCCCTGCCGCCCATGTTTCCCGGGTTGATGCGGATCTTCGCCGCCCCTTGCTCCAGTGCCCTGTAGGCCAGCTCCAGGTCAAAATGGATATCGGCAATAAGAGGCACCGGACTCCGCCGGACCAACTCTCCCAGCGCATCAGCGGCGGCGGCATCGGGCAGCGCCACCCGGACCAGTTCGCTGCCGGCAGCGGCAAGTTCACGGATCTGCTGCAGCGTTGCGGGAATATCACTGCTCCGTGTATTGGTCATCGACTGCAGCACTACCGGTGCGCCGCCGCCCAGGACAACAGAGCCTACCTTAACGGCAGAAGAACTGCGGCGGGAAAAGGAATTCATTTTAGGGCTACCTCCTCTTCACTAACGGCCGGGCAGGATATCCCAGCGGATCAGATCTTTATAAGTCACCACCAGGATTAACAAGATCAGAAGGGCAAAGCCGATAAAGTGGATAAAGCCCTCTTTTTCGGGATCCAGAGGCCGGCCGCGCAGGATCTCGATGAACAAGAAGAGCAGCCTCCCCCCATCCAGCGCCGGTATAGGCAGCAGGTTGACCAGCCCCAGGCTGATACTGATGAGGCCTGTAAGCCAGAGCAGGTTCACAACACCGGTCCGGGCTACCTCGCCAATAGTGATCACTATCCCCACCGGGCCGGTGAGATCCAGGGGAGCTTTGCCGGTGACGACCTGGAAGATGGAGGCGATAATCATCCCAAAACGCCCGAAACTCTCGCCGAGGGCGCCTCCAAAATCATATTTTTTCAACCAGGGGGCGATGCCGATCTTCCCCTTGCCGCTTTCAGGATCCGCCTGGGCAGTGAGGTTGAGCTCTTTTAAAACCCCGCTGCGCTTTACGAGCAGGGTAATCTCCTCGCCGGGACGTATCTCGATGGATTCAACAATCTCTGCCCAGCGGGCCACCGGCTCACCGTTTATGGAGTTAATTTCATCTCCAGCCTGCAGACCTGCACTTTCAGCCGGGGTGTCGGGAAGAACAGCGCCGATAACGGAGCTGTTTAGCTGCTGCACGCCGACAAAGAAAAAGAAGATAATAAAGAAGAGCAGCAGCGACAGAACCAGATTCATCACCGGCCCGGCAGTCAGGATCGCCGCTCTCTTGAAGGGTGATTTGGTGGTGAAGTTTCCCGGCTCATTCGCCTCCTCGGGATTTTCACCCAGCATGCGGCAAAATCCGCCCAGAGGCAGCAGGCGCAATGAGTAAAGGGTCCCCTCTTTTTGACGACTGATCAGTTTGGGACCAAAACCGATGGCCAGCTCCAGCACCTGGACCCCGCTCAGGCGGCAGGCGATGAAATGGCCAATCTCATGGACGAAGACCAGGATGCCGAAAACAACAATTGAAGCGATAAGCGTTTGCAAAAGATCTCAACTCCTGTCTGTAGGCGCACCAGGCAGTTCTGCGGCGCGCCGGCGGGCCCACCTGTCTGCTTCTTCCAGATCGCTTTCTTCCGGTTTCTGAATCACTGAATGCGCAGATATGACCCGCTCAATGAGACGCGGGATTTCTTGAAATGAGAGACGTCCTTTTAAAAACTGTTCCACCGCCACCTCGTTTGCTGCGTTGAGGCAGGCCGGCATTGTTCCGCCTGTGTCCATGGCCCGGTAAGCCAAATCCAGGCAGGGAAACCGGCTCCTGTCGGGTTCAGTAAAAGTAAACTCCTGCCCTAAAAAGTTAAAACGGGGCCAGGGGTTTCCCTTCCGCGCGGGATAGCTCAAGGCGTACTGAATGGGCAGGCGCATATCCGGCGGACCCAACTGCGCGATGATGGAACCATCAACGAATTCAACGGCAGAATGAACCACACTCTGCGGATGGATAATCACCTCGATGCGATCCGGCGGCACTCCGAAAAGCCAGTGCGCTTCCATCACCTCAAACCCCTTGTTCATCAATGTGGCCGAATCGACGCTGATTTTGGGTCCCATGGACCAGTTGGGGTGGGCCAGCGCTTCCGCCGGGGTGGCCCGGGCCAGCTGCGCTTCGCTCCAGTCTCTGAAAGGCCCTCCCGAAGCGGTAAGCCAGATCCGGCTCACCTGGTCCAGAGGTGTGCCGCCCAACGATTGCCGGATGGCGGAATGTTCACTGTCCAGGGGCAGGATTCGATCTTGCCGCAATAGGCCCTTCCGGGCCAGCAGTTCGCCGCCGACAACGAGTGCTTCCTTATTGGCCAGGGCTACAGTCTTGCCGGCTTTAAGTGCTTCCAGAGTGGGCCGAAAGCCGCTGAAGCCCACCAATGCGTTCACGATCAGGTCGGCTTCAGGCCGGCACGCCGCTTCAACGACCCCCTCCGGGCCGGTCGAGACCCGGCAATCAAATCCCTGCAGGGATTTCTCCAACTCTGCGGCGGCTCGGGGATCACTTAGGACAGCCAGTTCGGGCCTGAATCGGCGCACCTGCTCTTCCAACAGCTTTACGCTGCTCCGTGCAGTCAGGGCTACAATACGGCAACTGCCGCCCAGGTTTTCAATTACCTCCAGGGTCTGGCACCCGATGGAGCCTGTCGAACCCAGCAGGGCAATCTTTTTCGGCATTTCTTTCTCCACCCGGAAATACAATACTCGCCCCTCTAACCCATCAGCAGAAAAAAGTAATAGACCACAGGGGCGGCAAAAAGCAGGCTGTCCAGGCGATCCAGGATCCCGCCGTGCCCTGGAATTATGCTTCCGGCGTCCTTAATTTCAAACTGGCGCTTGATCGCTGATTCCAGCAGATCGCCCAGCTGGGCAAAAACGGATATGCCCAGACCCAGCAGGGCGGCTTTCCACGGCGCCAGTTCAATCCTGTCGGGAAAAAGGGAGGCCGCAAAAAAAGCTATAAGAACTGTCCCGACAATTCCGGCCCAAGACCCCTCCACCGATTTCTTGGGGCTGATGTTTGGGGCCAGGCGGTGCTTTCCCCATTTCATCCCTGCAAAGTAGGCAAAAGTGTCGTTTGCCCATACTCCAAAGAGCAGCAGAAAGGTATATGTAAGCCCCTTCGGCAGTTGGCGCAGCAGGATCATGTAACTGCTGAAACCGCCAAGATAGATTATACCCCAGAGAATCAGAGCTAATTCCAAGATATTACTTTTTTCGTAGCAGATTAAAAAAGATATGGCCAGTACCGCCGTGCTTAAAACGATTGCCGGTAAAACGAGATCCAGACCCGTGAGCCCGCCCAGGTAGAGCATGACCAGAAGTGAGCTAACCCCCAGATAACCGAGAAAAGCGGGCAGGTAATAGCCCCTGCTTTTGAGCATCGCTGTATATTCGTACATCCCCACATTGACGGCCAGGATGATGAAGCCGGCATAGTAAGGCCCGCCCAGGTAAACCAGGGCCAGTACTATGGGGATGCCTACCAGGGCTGAAAGAATGCGCAGATGAAGCACCGTTGTTTCACCTCTATTCCAGGGGTGTCTTGCCGAAACGCCTTTCTCTTTGCTGAAAATCGCAAATCGCCTGGAGCAGGTGGATCCTGCTGAAATCAGGCCAGTAGACGGGAGTAAACCACAATTCACTGTAGGCCAGCTGCCAGAGCAAAAAGTTGCTGATCCTGTACTCGCCGCCGGTCCGGATGAGCAGATCAGGATCGGGAAGGCCGGCGGTGTAAAGATAGGCGGCAAAATCTTTTTCACTTACTGCCGGCCTCGTCTTACCTTGCTGCTGATCATTAAGGAGCGCCTGCACCGCCCGGAGGATCTC
>CAZQVX010000046.1:0-7521 GCA_964596845.1 uncultured Syntrophomonadaceae bacterium
GATCGTAGGTTACCTGCACCGTTTCAGCGTGGCCGGTGGAGGCAATATCCTCATAGGAGGGATGGGCGCCCCTGCCGTTGGCGTAGCCCACCGAGGTGCGGAGCACCCCCTCGAGGCGGGCAAAGTATGCCTCCACACCCCAGAAACAGCCGCCGGCAAGCCAGATTTCGCGCGGCCCCCCGGGATTTTTTTGCGGATTTTTTTGTTGCCTCTGATCAGCTTGGGACAATTTATCTCACCTCATTGTTTCGTAGATCGATGATACGCGGGCGGGCGTGGAAGTCCGCCCCTACGAGCAGCTGCAACCACAGCCCCGCCGCTTCATGGTCCTCGGGGAAGGCGCTTTAATTACGAAAAACTCCAGCACCTCATCGTCCTTGTTTTGGGGATGCATTCTGGTCTGGTAAGGGATGGCTACAATACTGCCGGCGGGATAGACATGCTCCTCCTGCCCCTCCAGTTTCAAGGTGAGCTTCCCCCGCACCACAATCATGTGCACATTAGAATTGGCGTTATGTTCGGGCAGCGCCTCACCCCCGGGCAAAACCATATGATTAATCGCTACATGTTCTTCATCGATAATCAGTTCGATAGCTTTTTCATCGGTCAGGTTAAAGTTAAATTTACTCTCGATCACAGAAATACCTCCCTTGCCTTTCACTTCTGATAGTGTATGGCCTTTTGGGGACATTTATAAACACATTCGAGACAGAGCAGGCAAAGCCCTCGATCAATGCTGTATTTTTTTTCAGCCGCCTGGAGGACAGCGCCGCCGGAGCAAACCTTCGCACACTTGCCGCAGCCGGTGCACTTTCTTGCATCCACTACCAGTGAGCGTACTGCCGGAGCTCCGGTCAGGTTGAGGATAGCCCCATAGGGGCAGAGATAGCGGTGCCACAGCTCTTCGGGAAAAAACAGGGTTAAGCCGACGCCAAGGAGCAACATGGCCGGCAGCACCGGCACTTCCCGGCCGGTTTTCTTGATAAAAACAAAGGTAAGCAGGAGAAGCAACAGGAGGCCGTAGCGCATAGCGGGATGCGTAAGCAGCTGCGGCATATTTAACTCGCCAATCTTAAGCTTTCTTTTGATCCAGGTTACCGCTTTCATGAGCGTGTTGATGGGGCAAATCCAGCCGCAGTAGAAGCGGCCGAAGAAAAGAGCCAGGACCGCGCTCAGTGCAAATATGCCCAGCCACAGCTGCATCTTGCCGCTAGCAATGAGGACGATGAATAGAACCAGAAATAGGATCTGCGATACTTTCTGCCATATCCCGGTCACAGCGCTTAACACTCCTCTACAATTTTTCCTTCCCTGGATATAGTGATCACCCGCCAGGGAATCAGCCTGCCGCTGCTGCGTAAAGCCGTCTTCACCATCTCCAGCAGCCCTCCGCAGCAGGGCACCTCCATTTTCAACACGGTGATGCTTTTGATCTCATGCTGCCCCAGTATATCAGCCAGCTTTGCTGCATAATCAAATTGATCGAGCTTGGGACAGGCGATGAGGGTGATCTTGCCGCGCATGAAATCCGCATGGATACCGGGATAAGCGTACGCGGTGCAATCGGCGGCGATAAGCAGGTGGGCGCGATCCAGAAAGGGCGCAGCGGCTGGGACCAGGCGCAGCTGGCAGGGCCACTGGCGCAGCTGTGAAACATCTGACGAAGCCCCCGCAGGGCTCTCCGCAGGCGGCAGTGCTGCCGCCTGGAGCGATCGCACTTCAGTACTCCGGCAGCCGCAGTCGAGATCCGCCACGGGGCAAGGGGAATCAATCCCGGCAAAGCCCTCCCGCTGCTCTTTTCCTTCCAGGTAATTTTTTACCGCGGTTTCGTCAAAAGGAGCCGCATCCCTCTCTTCGATGGTAATGGCTCCCCTGGGGCACTCAGGCAGGCAGGCGCCAAGCCCGTCGCAGTAGGACTCTGAGACCAGTTTCGCTTTACCATCAACAAGCTGCAGCGCTCCCTCGGCACAGGCGCTGACGCAGAGGCCGCAGCCGTCGCACTTTTCTGAGTCGATAGTGATGATCGGGCGTTTCATCAGACCAATCCTCCCATCTTGCTTGTTTTCTTTTCAGTTCCAGTATAGTAATATAGGTTCAGCAAGTCGGTAGCCATGGCTACTAATATCATTGGGGGTTTACGTAATGCAGAAACATTTTATCCAGGCTCTGATAGAATCACCCCTCTTCAAAGATGTCACCGACGATGAGCTCCCTGCGCTGCTCGACTGCCTGCAGCCCAGGGTGATGTCATATCACAAGGGCGAGCATATCACCACAGCGGGTGTAAACCTTAAAGGTATCGGCGTTGTCCTGGCGGGGAAAGCCGCCGCGCTCAAGGAGAGCACCGACGGCAACCGGGTGGTGATGACCGTTTTGAACCCGGGTGATCTTTTTGGCGAAATCGCCGCCTTTGCGGAGATGCCACGATGGCCGGCTACAGTGCAGGCGCAGGATGATACGGCGGTTCTCTTTATTCCGCAGGATAAAATTGTGGGAAGCTGCGTCGAGAATTGCCCCCGGCACCGGCTGCTGATCAGCAATATGCTCAGGATTGTTTCGGAAAGAGCATTGATGCTGAACCAAAAGGTATGCTACTTGATGATAAAAAGTATGCGCGGCAGGATCAGTGCTTTTCTGCTGGATCACTACCGAAAAGTTGGGCAGGCTACTTTCACCCTGCCGCTTAACCGCAGCGAGATGGCCGATTTTCTCAACGTATCCCGCCCCTCCATGTCCCGGGAAATCAGCCGGATGAAAAGAGAGGGTCTTATCGATTACCATCTGAACGCTTTCCGAATTTTGGACCTGGGGGCCCTGCAGGGATCTGCGGCCGGCTGGTGTGAATAGGGGGATTATCTTGAGGAATTATTAATGCAGCCGGGGAGATATTTATAAAGAGAGATCTACCGGCTCAACCGAAGCAGAAAGGGGGCTAACGCCATGATGACCATAGAAGATGTGATTGAATTTCTCGAAACAGACACCCTCAGCGCAACTTTTACTCCCCGGGGATTAAAATATCTTTCTTTGAGAAATAATCGCGGTGACCGGCTCATCGATCTGAAAACCGCCAACCCGGATGGCGAAGATCCCGACCTCAGGCGGCTCATTAAAGAAACCGCTATTTTTTTAGAAACAGGCCGTCACGAAATGCCCCTGGACCTGACTGATTTCACTGCTTTCCAACAAGCAGTTTTTGCTGCAGTCAGTCACGTGGAACCGGGAACGGTGACCACTTACAAGGGCATCGCCGAGATCCTGGGAAAACCGGGAGGCGCTCAGGCGGTGGGCAGCGCGGTCGCGAAAAACCCGGTCTCTTACTTTTTGCCGACCCACCGGGTCCTGCCGCAGAAGGGCATCGGGATCTGCAGAACAGGGGCGGGACACCTGAGAGAGAAACTTCTGGCCCACGAGGGGAACGACCTCTCCAAACTCATGGGCAACTATGTGTGCACCAGGAAAAATTGCAGCATGGAGTGGCATTGATATCTCCCCGATATTTGTATATAAGCGGGCCGGCTGGAAGCCGGCCCAATTGTGACCATATAAAAGCGGGTCCGCGCCGGCCCCTCTAGCCGCGCGGCTCCAGAATCAGCACCCGATCCAGGGCTTCGATGGCCGCCCGGTCAAACAGACGCGGCTTGTAGCGCATCCCCAGCCAGTCTTCCAGCAGATCAGCGTAGTGCGCGCTGCGGATATGGCCTGAATTGCCGATAGCGAGCATGTCGAAGGCGGTGTGATCGGACATATCCACAACATAGCGCCAGGGGGCCCCGGATAGCACATCGAAGGGCAGCTCCAGGGTGCGCATGTAGCCCAGCGCTCCCGGGGTATTGCCGCTGCCGCCTACCAAAAAAGGCCCGCGATCATAGAGGCGCTTGCTGACATCGGCGCCCAGGTGATGGTTAAAGGTCAGGGTATGGATCTTCCCCCACTCCCAGTCCGGCGGTTCTCCGCCCAGAAAATCACCCAGTCCGGCCACGGCATCGCGCAGGCTTTGTGCCAGGAGGGCGTCTGAGTCACTGCACCAGCGCGAGCTGTCGGCGGTGATCAGCCGGTCCAGTTCAATGGTGGAGCAGCCGAGCAAGCGTCCGAGAAGTTGCTCCGAGACCTGTCCGGCAAAAAGGTTATTTGCCAGGCAGGCATAGAAGGTGTGATAGATGGCGGCCCCGGCGGAACTGGCGGCATCCACCGGCTCGCGAGCATACTCCGCCAGAAGATCCAGGGCTTCGGTTTCCCGCACACTTAAATCGGCCTGGCTGAGGATCTCCACCAGCTGCGGCGCCGTACCCGCGGCCTGGCTGTTGTAGAAGCAGGCCTGCCCGTCCTGCAGGTCCTCCAGGGTAATCCGGTCATTGCCCGCATACTCCCGCTGAATGGAGAGCGCCCTGCTGGGATGAGCCCACTCGTAGGAGAGAAAATAGGGATAATCGTCATCCACCGCCTTGTGGTTGGCGGTGACGATGAGCCCCGCCGGGGGATTGTAGAGAGAAGGGATCTCCTCCCAGGGCACCCAGCCGGTCCAGGCGTAGTCGTCCGTCCACCCGGGCACCGGCAGCAGCCCGTTGCCCGCGGTGCGATGGCTCTCGCTGCGGATGGGAAAAAGACCGTTGCCCAGGTAACCAATGTTGCCCTCAACGTCGGCATAGACAAAATTCTGTGCCGGGCACATGAAACCCCGCAGGGCGGTGCGAAATTCCTCGAAGTTGGCTGCGCGCATCATGCCAAGCATGGCATCGGCTTCAGGCGTGGCGTCAAGCCCTGTCCAGCGCAGGCTCAGGGGATAATCCCCCGGGGCCAGGTCGACCACATCGGTGATCACCGGCCCAAAGCAGGTCTCCCTGATGCGCAACAGATCATCGGCGGAGCCCCGCACCTTGATCGTCTCCTCGTAAACGGCTGCTTCGAGCCACTCATCGTTATACAGGTAGCGCCGGTCGTCCGTCTCGCTAAATTTGATCTGATAAAGGTCCATTACATCAGGACCCAGATTGGTCTCGCCCCAGGCGATGTGATCGTTAAAACCTGAAATGACGCCGGGAATACCGGGGAACATCACTCCGGTGACGTTTTGCCCGGGAATGGAAAGATAATTCATATACCAGATCGAAGGCAGATCCAGGGAGAGGTGCATGTCGCTGGCCAGCAGCGCTCCGCCCGTGGCGCTGCGGCTGCTGCTGATCACCCAGTTGTTGGAGCCGATCCCCGGCAAGCCGTGCGGGAAGGGTCCTGCTGCGGCAAGCCCCAGCAACTCAAGAGCAGCGCCGCTGCTGATGCCGCCGCCCGGCCCGGCGCTTCCCAGGATGGTCAGACCCTCCTCCGGGTACGAGGGAAAGAGTTCAGCAGCCTTCTCCATCCCGACCTCGTCCACAAGGGCACCCAGCAAAAGCTCAGTGTCCATATTGCCGCTCAACTCCCAGGCGATGAGCTTAGAGATAGCAATAGCGTCCACCGGCCGCCAATCCTCTGGAATGTAGTCAAGCAGAATAAATTCAGGCGGCAGGTTATCTTTGTTCTGCATAAGGTACTCATTGACCCCGGCACAGTAAGCCCCGGCCAGCATCCTGGTCTCCGCGGAGCAGGCGCCGAGGCTTTTCTCAGCAGCCCGGTAAAAACCGATGGTGCGGTAGAAGCGGTCGGACTCCAGCATGCGCGGCCCCACAACTTCGGAGAGACGTCCGGCGATGAGACGCCGGATCAGATCCATCTGAAAAATCCTTTCCATTGCCTGAACATAGCCCTGTGCGTAAATCATGTCGGCCTCGCTTTGGGCGAAGATGTGCGGCACGGCATAGTCGTCGAAGTAGATCTCTACCGGCTCCTTCACCCCGGTCAAAACTGTGCCGCTGTAAACCGGCAGGCCGCTTTTCTGGTTGAGTTTCCATTTCAGCAGGTCGTACAGCCCCGTTTTCTCAGCAGAGATGCCGTGGGTGCCGGCGAAAACAAGCAAAACCAGGAGCAGCAGGCAGGGGATCAGCCAGACCAACCTTTTTTTCATGGTCCACCTCTCCAGTTTTTGCTGTTATTATAACCCTATTCTGAATATAGTGTCAAGTCGGGAATTAGTGACCCCCGTGCGTAATTTAATTATTTAATTAATATAATTATTTGATTGTCTGATTATCCGTCGGCCGCATCTTCAGGTAATAATGCGGAACAGCCGGATTAAGCGTGACCCGGCTCACAGCGGGTAAATCAAAACCGAAATTCTGCTGCAGTATTTCCATGTGTTCACTGTTCAATAATTCCGCAGTCAGCTCATCGAAATGCAGGTTGCTGCCGAGCCCCGGGACCATATCGTAACCCTGCAACCCCGGGTTTTCGGAACCGGTGCGGGGATAGTCGTGGCTTGGCTCCTTGCGCAAGCCGGCTGTTATGCCGATGCTTTCACCGGCAGGGACTGCCACCGGGAACTCCAGATAGAACAGGCGGGGGAGCAGGTTCGCATCCATCATTATAATCTCAAGACATCCGTCCGAATACCGGCCGGCAGCCGCGCCGGTAAGGGCGCCGGATTGATGCAGCAGCTGCGCCACCGTACCGTAATACATCTCATGGGACAGACCTGCGGGCAGGCCGGCGCCCTCCCGGAAACAGGCGGAAAATTCGGCGGCCAGCCGGTCGATGACGCTGGAAAGCACCATTTCGGACCGGGTTATGGCGGCATGGACCCCCTCAAGTTCGTTGCCTCTTTCGCAAGCTCCGTTTTTGTACCCACGCAGGGTATATTCGCCGATATCCTCACCGATGACGATGAGCATCTTGGTGTCCGGCAGCAGGGAGCCGCCCGGCGGCACAAAATAGCTGTAACGCCTGAAACCACTGTCACCCCATTCTATCCCGTTAAAGCCGTATTGCAGGATAACAGTCCTGCTCCCGTCGATGGTAAAAGAAATCGCCTGAGTCGCCGCAGGGTATCTGTCCAGGGGCGCCCTGAAGCCTGAAAACTCATACACCGTCACCTTTTGGTCCAGCGTAGGGTAGGGGGCGAAGGCGTCCCGCAGGTACGATCCATCCTCTATAAGTGCCTTGAAGTCCTCCCAGCCGGTGGGCTCAAGCGGGTTATGGCCCTCGGAAACACCTGTTCCCTGCACACCGGCAAAACAGCCGCACCCCCCGGGATGAAGGGCCGGTTCCACTGGGGCACCGCTAATGCTGATGGCAGGCTTTAGTTTGTCCAGTTCATCAAAGCTTCCCACGAAGGGGTACAATGCGGTCACCTGCTGTTCCTGCTCCGAGCGATTGGTCAGGATATAGCTGTCCCGGATATGCGCTCCCCAGAAGGGGAGCTGGATATCTTCGGGGGTTTGGGCGAAGTCAAAGGTGAGATGACGCTCTGCGGTGACTGCATCTTGCGCCCCGGCCAGCGTCAGCGGAAAGACCGGCCCGGCGTAGGACTCGAAGGGGCCCCCGGCGCAGCCGCCAAAGCGGGCCCCTGCCCCGCCCTGGCCGCCCAGGAAGGACAGGCCGTGCAGAAGCCCGAACCCGAGGCCCAAGACAAGGATCAGGCAGGCTGCCGCT
>CAZQVX010000046.1:7621-9442 GCA_964596845.1 uncultured Syntrophomonadaceae bacterium
AAGAGAACCCGGTCTTGCCTGGGGAGAACTTCCAGCCAACTGTCGATGCAGTGGGATAGCTCCCGGTTTTCAAGAATACCCTCCGTAGTTTGGGGCTCGGGGATGCAGTCCGAGAGTTCCGAAAGCAGGTCATCTATAGCCTGGTAACGCTTCCGGGCCCGGTGGTAATGCCAGCGGTTGATGGAGAAGTTTCGGACAACCCGACCCAGCCAGGCCCGCAAAGCCTGGGGCCGCTCCGGTGGGATAGATTCCCAGGCTTTCCGGTAGGTGTCGCTGACACATTCCTCGGCATCCTCCCATTGCACAAGGATGTTCATGGCGAGACTGTGACAGAAACGGCCGTATTTGAGATCAGTCTCCCGGATAGCCGCTTCATTGCGCGCCCAGTACAGTTCGATAATGGCCCCGTCATCCATCCTATTCCCACTCTCACGGCGTAATCAAGAAGCGCCTCTATTTATTAAGACAGGAAAAATGGTGGGATATTCGCTTCCTACCCTATTTTACGATAACCCGAACCCGGAAGTTGCGCAAGTGCATCCTATACTGACGACTGTGGCCGGTCCAGGCAATAGTTCCGCCCGCAGCACCTGGCTAAGCCCCGGGCATGCCTGCCCGGGCCGGGGATCCATATCGGTCTCGGCTACAGGTTCACTTCACCGGCGGCGGCAATTATGATATCTTTAGTTCAGGCCGGTGCTGTACGGATTTCAGCCGCGGCCGCTGGGGAAAGGCGAAACCGGCCTTCCTTCAAAGGAGCTATTCTTTTGGAGGGAGGGCGCCCCGCAGTATCTCCGAAAGGTTTGGGCTCTTTGATCTCAAACAGTATTGTAAATATAATTATGGTCTGGTGGAAGGGGAGCGTTACAGGTAATGCCTGGCGGGATCGGAAAGGTTTTTTTCTTCGTGATAATTTCTGTGATTCTCATAGTGATCTTTCTGTACGCCGGAAATAATTCCATCAAGGTCTCCCGATTTCAGGTTGAGGTTGACGGGCTGCCCGGGGATTCTGAGGGTTTACGGATCGTCCACATCAGCGACATCCATGGAAAAGAATTCGGGCGGCATAACGTAAAACTGGCCCGGTCCATTGAAAAGCTGGAGCCGGATCTGATTCTGGTATCCGGTGACATGATCGATTCGCATAGCGACGACGGCAGCGCCTTTATCAATTTACTTTACGAACTGAAAGGGCGCTATCCCCTCTACTGCTCGCTGGGCAACCACGAACAGATCGTCAGGGGAATGGCGGGTTCAGATAGATATGACATTTTTACGAAACGGCTCCGCAAGGCCGGGGCGATTCTGCTTGACAATGAGCGTATCGAGATAGAGGCAGGGGGCGCCGCTCTTGGCATTTACGGCCTTACGGCGATGCTCTATCATTACTCCAGCCGCAGCATGGCTGAATCCTGGGATGGCGGGGAGCTAAAGGCCCAATTTATTGAAGAGAAACTTGGCCGGCCCCGTGATGACGAGATCACCATCTTGCTGGCTCACAACCCGAAGTATTTTCTGGAATATGTGGAATGGGGTCCCGACCTGATCTGCTCCGGCCATATCCACGGCGGGGTGGTGCGGCTGCCCCTGGTGGGCGGGATCTTTTCACCCGACGTGTCTTTTTTTCCGCCATACTCTGCCGGCCTCTACAGCTCCGGAGAGACAACCATGCATGTCAGCCGCGGCCTGGGCAACTCGGGAATCCCCTTTCGCATCTTCAACCCGCCGGACATCTCCCTGCTCGTGCTGCAACCCCCGCAATAATCACAGCGCCCCCGAACACAGAGGGATAAACCGTCAAGGGCCAAGGAATATTGTTTA
>CAZQVX010000047.1:0-9415 GCA_964596845.1 uncultured Syntrophomonadaceae bacterium
TGGATAATGAAGCGGGGATGGAGCATATCAGCCGGCGGGTTCTGCCCCAGGCCGATCTTCTGCTGGTGACCAGTGACGCAACAGCCAGAGGAGTGCGTTCAGCCGGTCGGATCCGGGAGATTGCTGAAAGCCTCCGCCTCGAAGTGAAACGGATGGGTCTGGTGATCTCACGCGGTCGCAGCGGCGAAGTGGAGCAATTGTCCGCTGAGATCGCCCGCACCGGTCTCGAGCTGTGGGGAGAGATCCCTTTCGATCCGGAGGTTGTAAATTACGATCTGGCCGGGAAAGCGCTTCTGTCTCTTCCATCGGATGCGGTGGCGGTAAAAGCCGCCCATAAAATATTCGAGGCGCTGTCCCTTTAATACTATTACGGAGGAGGACCGGCTCTGTTTTTCGAAGATAGACGTCATGCCGGGGAGCTCCTGGCGGACAGGTTGTCCGCTTATGGGGGCTGCTCGCCGCTCATTCTTGCTGTGCCTCGCGGCGGTGTCACTGTAGCTCTGCCGCTCTGGCAAAGCCTGGGTGGTGATCTCGACCTTATCATCACTCGAAAGATTGGCGCACCGGGGCGGCCCGAACTGGCCGTGGGTGCTGTTACTGCTGAGGGCCATGTGATGCTCAATGAAGCCCTGGCGGCACAGCTTAATCTGCCCCCAGGTTATGTGGAACGCATTTCTGCAGAAGAGGAGGCAGAAATCAAGCGCCGCCTCCAGCTTTACCGCGGCCGGCGGCCTCCGCCGGAGATCAAAGGCCGTCTCGTTATCCTGGTGGACGATGGGGTGGCCACCGGTTTTACGCTGTGCGCGGCTTTACAGGGCATCAAACAGAAGCATCCGCGGAAACTGATCCTGGCTGTTCCCGTCGGCCCGCCGGAGACCCTGAATCGTCTGGGTGAAGAAGTTGACGAAGTCTGTTACCTTGAAGCGCCGGCCTATTTCGCTGCCGTAGGACAGTTTTACCGCAATTTCGAGCAGGTCAGCGATAGTCAAGTCATTAACACTCTTCGGCAGGTCTGGAAACCGGCAGGTTTTAATTGACAGCTTTCCAGTAAAGGTGTATTTTAAATATACCGGCACTAAAAAAAGCCGGGCTCTTATCGAGAGTGGAGGAGGGACAGCCCCGATGAATCCCGGCAACCGGATGACCTGAATGGATCACGGTGCCAACTGCTGCAGAGGGAGATAGCTCTCCCCTGGGAGATGAGAGGTGGACGAAAACCTCTTCCCCGAAGAGGTTTTTAATTTTTAATCCAGGAGGCAACGTTAATGGATCTCAATTACAGTTTATTTACCTCGGAATCAGTTACGGAAGGCCATCCGGACAAGCTGGCAGATCAGATCTCTGATGCGATTCTCGACGCGATTATCGCACAGGATCCGCCGGCCAGGGTTGCGGCGGAAACCATGGTTACCACCGGCCTGGTTTTGGTCTGCGGTGAAATCACCACCAACTGCTATGTGGATATTCCGAAGATTATTCGGGAGAAGATCAAAGAGATCGGTTATACCAGGGCCAAGTTCGGTTTTGATGGCGACACCTGCGCCGTGCTTACCTCCATCGACGAGCAGTCTCCGGATATCGCCCTGGGAGTGGACAGGTCCCTGGAGATTAAGAAAGACTTGTCAGGGGATCGTTATGATCTTATTGGGGCCGGTGATCAGGGGATGGTTGTAGGTTTTGCCTGCGACGAAACAGAGGAGTTGATGCCTTTGCCCATCTCCATGGCTCACAGGCTGGCTCAGCGCCTGGCTGCTGTTCGCAAGGAGGGTTTACTCCCTTATCTGCGCCCCGACGGTAAATCTCAGGTCACCGTGGCCTATTGCAATGGAAAGCCTCATCATCTGGAAACAGTGGTAATCGCTACCCAGCACAGCGAAGAGGTCTCCCTGGAGCAGATCGAGAAAGATATTACCAGGCTGGTCATTGCTGAAACAGTCTCCCCCGCGCTCCTCACAGATCGGACCCGTTTCCTGGTCAATCCCACCGGGCGCTTTGTGGTGGGAGGCCCGCAGGGCGACGCCGGCTTGACGGGGCGGAAAATTATTGTAGACACATATGGCGGCAGCGCGCCGCATGGCGGAGGCGCCTTTTCCGGGAAGGATCCCACCAAAGTCGATCGCTCCGCCGCTTATGCCGCCCGGCATGCCGCTAAGAATATTGTCGCCGCCGGTCTGGCCCGCAGATGTCAGCTGCAGATTGCCTATGTGATCGGTGTAGCCCAGCCGGTTTCCATAGCCGTTGATGCTTTCGGAACGGAAACCGTGCCGGTGCAGCGTATTGAAGAGCTGATCCGGAAGCACTTTGACCTGCGTCCGGCGGCAATTATTGAGCGGTTCGAACTCCGCCGTCCCATATATCAGCAGTTGGCTGCTTACGGCCACTTCGGCCGTCCCGAACTGGATTTGCCCTGGGAAAGGCTTGACCAGGTCAAGCAACTGCAGGAAAATGCGACTTAGTGAACTTTGGTGCCTGACACCAAAATTCACCAAGTGATTACTGATGGAGGGGATTTTCTGAAGGATCTGGAGAGGCTTGAAGGGACCCTGGAGAAAATCAGGTATTACAGCGAGGAGAGTTCATACCTGGTGGGCCGGCTGCGCTGCAACAGCGGTGACACAGTTACCATTGTGGGCAGTTTTCCGCCCATGCAGGAGGGGGAAGGCCTGGTTGTTTCCGGGAAATGGCAGGTTCATCACCGCTACGGGCGCCAGGTGGCGGTGGAGCACTGGGAACGATTGCTGCCTGTCACCAGGGAGGGGCTGAAACGCTACCTCGCCTCAGGCTTGATCAAGGGGATTGGCCCCGTTACAGCCGCCGCCATTGTAGAGCAGTTTGGGTTGCCTGCCCTGGAGATAATGGAAAAAGAACCGGAGCGTCTGCAGGAGGTGCCCGGTATTGGGCCTAAAAGGGCCGCTACTATTCTGGAGAATTTTGGCCGCTACCGCGATATGCAGAATGTGTTGGTTTTTCTGCAGGGGCACGGTATCGGGGCGGGGCAGGCTCTGCGGCTTTATCGTCATTATGGCTCCCAGGCTATCGAACGGGTCAAAGAAGACCCTTACGCCCTGGCTGAAGAAGTGTTGGGGATCGGTTTTAAAACGGCGGATCGAATTGCCCGCCGGATGGGGCTTCCGGCCGGCTCTCCGGCCCGGGTTCGCGCTGCCCTCCTTTTTGCTCTTAGTGAGGCCGCGGGACAGGGCCATGTCTATCTGCCCCGGGACGTGCTCGCCGGGCGCGCGGGCGATCTTCTCACAACTCCGGATGAGGCGATGCCCGACCTATCCATTTCCGAACATATTGATGAACTGGTAAAAGATAAAAAGACCTGCGGTGAACATACGGAGGCCGGTGAAATCGTCTATGCAGCCCGTTATTTCTATGCAGAAGTGGGGACGGCGCGGCGGTTGAAAAAACTGACTGCTGCACCGCAGCAGTGGGAACCCCGGCAGAGCGGCGACGCACTTGCCGCGGCGGCGGGGCAGGAGAGCGGGTTGACTGCAGAGCAGCGCCTGGTGCTGGAGAGAGCCCTGCGCGATGGGGTTCTTGTTGTTACCGGCGGTCCGGGAACAGGTAAGACCACCACCATCAGGGCGCTCCTTTCACTGTTTCATCACTTGGGGCAGAGGGTGCTGCTGGCGGCGCCCACGGGGCGGGCCGCTAAAAGGGTCAATGAGGCCACCGGTGAGGATGCTTCTACCATTCACCGCCTTCTCGAATACAGCTACAGCGAGGGCGAAGGGTTCAGATTTCTGCGCAACGAAGAGCGACCTTTGGAGGCGGATGTAATAATTATTGATGAGGTTTCTATGGTTGATCTTATGCTCATGTATCAGCTGCTCAAAGCCGTCCCCGAGGGCTGCCGCCTGATCATGGTTGGCGATGCGGATCAGCTGCCGGCGGTAGGCGCCGGAAACGTGCTTAAAGACATCCTGGAAGCGGGAATTATCCCCGCTGTCCGCCTGAATCATATTTTCAGGCAGGCCCGCGAAAGTATGATTACACTTAATGCACACCGGATTAACCGGGGGGAAATGCCCCGGCTCAATATTAAAAACAGAGACTTTTTCTTTATCGAAGAGGCGGATCCTGAACTTGTAGCCCGGAAAGTGGTGCAACTTTGCTGTGAACGGATCCCCAACTACGGGCCTTTTGACCCTGTCAGGGATGTGCAGGTGATAACGCCGATGCGGCGCACCGCTGCCGGGGTTGAGCAGCTGAATGTGCTGCTGCAAAAAGCGCTCAATCCCTTTGACAGGCGCAAGAATGAAGTCACTGTGCGCGGCATGACTTTCCGCTGCGGCGACAAGGTCATGCAGATCCGAAACAACTACCAGAAAGAGATCTACAATGGCGACATCGGCCTCATCGCCGATCTGGATCTGGAAGAGGGTGAGCTGACGGTAGACTATGGTGATGCCGCTCTCAACCGCACTGTGCCCTATGATTTCAGTGAGCTTGATGAGCTGACCCTTTCCTACGCCACCTCTGTACATAAAAGCCAGGGCAGTGAGCACCCTGTCATCATCATGCCGGTGATCACCCAACACTACCTGCTGCTGCAGCGCAATCTCATCTATACGGGAATTACCCGCGCCCGTAAGCTGGTTGTCCTTGTGGGAACCAGAAAAGCCCTGGCCATCGCCGTGCGTAACAGCCGCGCCGAGGAGCGCTACAGCTATCTCGGCAGCCGCTTACGCCGGGAAGGTGAATCTATTGCCGCAAACAGCCCCGCCGGCAAATAGCCGGACTGTTCTCCCGGTCCGGGATTGGACGGAACAGATCTGGCGGCTGCTCTTTCCGCCCCGCTGCCTGACCTGCGAGACACTGCTTCCGCCGCGGCCCGGGATCCCCCTCTGTGCCTCTTGCCGCAGCCGTTTTACTCCGGCCGGCCTCATCTGCCCCCGTTGTGGGCAGATTTATTTGCTCCGGGGGCCCTGCGGTTGTTCACTTGAAGCCATTCCTCTGCAGGGATTTTTCGCCCTTTCCTGGTATGAGGACGACTGGAGACGTATGCTTCACCACTTTAAGTTTCGGGGCAGGCGGGGCCTGGCCCGCCCTCTGGGCAACTGGCTGGGAGAGCTTATCGCAGAACAGACCGGTTGGGCGCCGGATCTGGCCGTGCCGGTGCCTCTGCACCGGCGGCGGCTGGCTGAGCGGGGTTACAATCAGGCTCTATTACTGGCCCGTTTTACGGCGCAAAGGCTGCAGATACCTCTGCATTCGCTGCTGATTAAACCGCAGCCCTCCCTGCCTCAGAGCAGCCTTTCCCACCGCCGGCGCAAAGAAAATATCCGCGGCGCCTTCGCCTACAGGGGAAAGTTTTTTCAGGGGAAGAAAGTCCTGCTGGTGGACGATATCTACTCCACAGGAGCGACCATGCTGGAGGCAGCAAAAGTGCTGCATGAACATGGACACACCGTTTATGGCGCCGCGGCTGCCTTTACGCCGCGACTCTATTGACCGGTAAGCGCTGCTGGGAGAGCTGAAGGATTTTTCCACTGCTTGGGGAATAGTATTGATAGTAAAGGGTGACAAGGAGGTTTGGCATGGAGATAAAAGTACGTGGAAAAAACATTGAAGCAACCGAAGCTCTCGTAGATTACGCTCAAAAAAAAGTAGGTAAACTGACCAGATATCTGGATCGTGCCACAGAGGCCCAGGTGGTCCTGAGTGTGATTCGGGAGGAGCATATTGTCGAGGTAACAGTAATTTTGAACGGCTTGATTATACGGGGTGAAGAGTCGACGGGTGACATGTACGCCTCCATCGATATGGTTGTCGACAAGCTGGAGAAACAATTGGCCAAGTATAAGACCCGCCTGAATAGATCTTTACGGCAGCAGGGTATCCGGGCGATTAATGAAAAGCTGCTCTCCCCAGAAAACCGGGAAGAAGAGGATGCAGAGGCCCGGGTAGTGAAAACAAAGCGTTTTTCCCTGAAGCCGATGAATCTCGAAGAGGCGATTCTGCAGATGAATCTTCTGGGACACGACTTCTTTGTTTTCGCCAACGCTGAAAGCGATTCTGTGAATGTTCTCTACCGGCGAAAAGACGGTGATTACGGACTGATTGAACCGGATTACGGTCCTTGAAAAGGGTGCATATCATAGGGAATACCTGCGCTGCAGAAAGGTTATTTGTTAATGGGTGAGGGAGTCAATGTGGTTATCTTCGAGGGAACGGCACCGGCCAGTCCCGTCGAAGAAATGATCAACAGCGTGCGGCAGGCGCTGCTGCACGATAATTTAGAGAAGCTGAGCCGGGTCGACCGGGTGGAAAAGGTATTTCTCGTCACAAATAATCCCGCCCTCTTAGAGATGGCCCTCTCCACAGGGGCGGTGACGATCTTGAACCGGCAGCATCCCGGCGCCTTTCACTTTGGGCGTGAACTGAAAAAACTGGTTCTGGAGCAGGGCCTGACAAAAGTTTTTTACCTCAGCGGGGCCGGCTGCCCCCTCATCACCAGGCCTGAGCTTGAACAGATCTGCGGAGAGCTGGCCTCTCGCCGCAGCTTCCTCTATGCGAATAACATTCAGTCTGCCGACATGGTCGCCTTTACCGTGCCGGAGGACTTCGCCTCTGCCGATTTGCCGGTTATGGACAACAGCCTGGCGATGACGCTGCGCGATCGGTGTGGCCTGGAGTTGGAACTGATGCCCCAGACCCTGGGGCTGCTCTTTGATCTGGATACGCCTGCAGATGTCCTGGTCCTGGGGGCGGGCCCTTTCGCCGGCCCGCGGGCCCGGGCTGTCCTGGACAGCCTGGCGCTCGATTATTCCCGGCTGGAGCAGGCCAAGGCGGTACTGAGTGATACCTACCAGGATGTGGCGCTCATCGGCCGCATCGGCGCTCCGATTATGGAGCGGCTTAACGCGCTGTTGAAACTGCGGCTGCGAGTTTTCTCCGAAGAGCGGGGGATGAAGGCGCTGGGCCGGCTCGAGAGCGGTGAAGTGCTCTCCCTGCTCGGTTATCTCATCGAACATTCCGGCGTGGAGCAATTTTTCAATTACCTGGCGCAAGTGGCCCGGTGTGCTTTTATCGACAGCCGGGTCCTCTTCGCCCATCACAGGTATGATTTCCCTGACCGGGAGCGTTTTCTGTCGGATCTGGGCCTCTGGGAGCAGATCGAGCATCCCTGGTTGAAAGAATTTACCCGTGCAGCCGTGCAGTGCCCCATCCCGGTGCTCCTGGGCGGCCACTCTCTTGTCTCGGGCAGCCTCTGGGCGCTCACCTGCGAAATTGCTCCCGACAGCTGCAGTGGACGGTCCGCCGGATAAGCCTGTCCCGCCGCCTCCGGGGCGGCAAGGCCCTTGTCTTTTAGCGCTTTCTCATGGTAAAATAAGACTGGGTTTAAGGAACCGCGGGGTTCCTTTTTAAGATCATTGTTCTGTCAGAAAGAGGTGTGGCTCATGGCCGGACTCCTACAGAAGATATTCGGCGGTTCCAACGAAAGAGAGGTGCGCCGCCTGTGGAAGATAGTGGAGCAGGTCAACAGCCTTGAAGGGCAGATGGAGGCGTTGGCCCTTTCTGAATTTCCGAAAATGACCGCCCAATTGAAAGAGCGTCTGGATGGGGGCGAAAGCCTGGAGGAGCTTCTTCCGGAGGCCTTTGCCCTGGCGCGTGAAGCAGCCAGGCGCACTGTGGGCCTGCGTCCTTACGATGTCCAGATCCTCGGCGGCATCGTGCTGCATCAGGGGCGCATTGCCGAAATGAAAACCGGTGAAGGGAAAACGCTGGTAGCGACGATGCCCGCATACCTCAATGCCCTGGGCGGCAAGGGGACGCATATCGTTACCGTTAACGATTACCTGGCCCGCCGCGACAGCGAATGGATGGGGCCCATCTATAAACTTCTGGGGCTGACGGTGGGGCTGGTCGTGCATGATCTTACCCCGTCAGAGCGGCGGCAGGCATACGGGGCGGATATTGTCTATGCCACCAACAACGAACTGGGCTTCGACTACCTCCGTGACAACATGGTTCTCTACCAGGAGGAGCTGGTGCAGCGGGAGCTGAATTTTGCCGTCGTCGACGAAGTGGACAGCATCCTCATCGATGAGGCGAGGACGCCGCTCATCATCAGCAGTCGCCTGGAGACAAGACAGGAGTACAGCCGCTTTCGCAGTGATGTGGAGCAGCTGCTGCGCAAGCAGAACCGGATGGTGGGCGATCTGCTGAACGCAGCCCGCGAACAGCTCGAACAGGGAAGCAGGGATGAAGCTGTGGAGAACCTGCTTCTGGTCCGCCGCGGTTCGCCTAAAAATAGAAATCTGCTTAAACTGATCAAGGAGCGCGGTGTTGAGAAGCAGGTGGAGAGGACCAAGCAGCTGCTCATGACCGAAAAAAAACTGGATCAGTTTGATGAACAGCTTTATTTTACCATCGATGAGATTACGCGTGCTGTGACCATCTCTCAGCAGGGTTACCGGGAACTGGTTCGGAATAATTCTGAGCTGGCCCGGTTGCTGGGTTTCGAACCGGTGCCGGATGCGCCGGCTGCCGATGAGCCCGGCGACGGGGAGGAGAGCAGCGCCGGTGAACACCTGCACTGCATTCACCAGCTGCTGAAAGCCTACTCCCTTTACGAGAAAGATGTCGATTATGTGGTCCAGGATGACAAGGTGATCATCGTGGACGAATTCACCGGCCGCCTCATGTGGGGCAGGCGCTACTCTGAGGGGCTCCACCAGGCCATCGAGGCTAAGGAGAAGGTAGAGGTGCAGGCCGATACCCGGACGGTGGCCTCCATCACCTTCCAGAACTATTTCCGGATGTATGGGAAGCTGTCCGGGATGACCGGCACGGCGGCCACCGAAGAGGAGGAGTTCCGTAAAATTTACGGCATGGATGTGGTGATTATCCCGACCAACCGGACGCTCATCAGGGAGGAGTTGCCGGATCTGGTTTACAAGAGTGAACGAGCCAAATTCCAGGCGGCGGTGGAGGAGATTGAACGCCGCCACAGCCTGGGTCAGCCTGTTCTCGTGGGGACCATCTCCGTGGAGAAGTCGGAGATGCTCAGCCGGATGCTGAAGCGGCGCGGTGTGCCCCACGAGGTGCTCAACGCAGTGAACCACACTCATGAAGCTCAGATTATCGCCCAGGCCGGGCGTAAGGGAGCGGTGACTATCTCCACGAATATGGCCGGCCGGGGCACCGATATAATCCTCGGGGGGAACCCGGAATTCCGGGTTAAAGAGCGGCTGGAAAAAGAGTTTGAAGTTAAGGAGCACGAACTTGATGCGGAGCAGCATCAGGAGTGGGAAAAAAGGCGGCGCGCCCTCATGGCTGAGGCTAATCGCCGGGCTGAGCAGGAGCGCAGCGAAGTCATTGCTTTAGGCGGCCTGCATGTGCTCGGTACCGAACGCCATGAAAGCCGCCGTATTGACAACCAGCTGCGGGGCCGTTCCGGCCG
>CAZQVX010000048.1:0-5539 GCA_964596845.1 uncultured Syntrophomonadaceae bacterium
GACATCGTCGAAGATGGTGGTGGAATCGGCCACCCCGTAGAAGTGGGCGGTGTGAATATGTTTTCGCGGCCGCGGCGTGGTGATGCGGACCACCTGCTTGATCCCCGGGGTATCCGCGGGGATGGAGAAGGCCACGGACCAGTCGGCGTCGTGCTCCGTCATGAGGCGGGTGGGGACGACCACAATCTCGTCGGAAAAGGGGGCGTTGGAATTGTGCGCCTTGCAGCCCCGCACCACGATACCCTCTTTTTTCTTCTCGATGACCCGCAGGTAGAGATCGGGGTCGCTCTGCTCGAAGGGACGCCTGGAGCGGTCGCCTTTGATATCGCTCTGGGCGCAGTTGCCCACGAGATCATTTTGCTGAAAGTATTTCATAAACTCCAGGAAACGGGCGTAATACTCGGTGCCATAGTTGTCGTCGCAGTCTTTGGACACCACCGAGATGGCGTTCAAAGCGTCGATGCCCATGCAGCGCTGGATGCAGCCCCCGGCCTGCTGACAGAGCAGGCGGGTGCACTCTTGCTTCTTGAGCAGATCGTCTGAACTCTGGTGGATATGGTTGAGCCGGTGCACCTCGGCCCCATCCAGGTGCGATTTCGCGGTGATGACCTCTTTCATGTTTGGATCGCCGACCCGCTCGAAGGTGTCGGCGATGAGGTTGACCCCCGGCTGGAGGCGGGGATCATCCCGGCCGATGACCTCGCCCCCCATGTAGACGTTCTTTTTCATCCGATAGAGCCGCTCCCGGTACTCCCCCGCTGTGGCAATACCCATCCCTTCCCCAGCCCCTTTCGCAAGATTTTCAATCGTTATAATTGTATAACATCGGGGGGATTCCTTCAAGTTGCGGCGCCGGTTTTAGCGCGCCGATTTTTTGAGCCCCCCCTTTCAAGTGATCGCCTTCGTGCGCCCCTTTCAACGCCTGAAGATAAGTTAACTTTTAAATATTCCATAATTCACCTGGAACCTTGCTAAAAACTGATCTTTTCGCTTATGATATAGATAATATCTAGGCATCAGGGTTTTTGCAGAAAAGGAGACTGCCTTATGAACGATCTGAGTTTTCTATTTAAGCCCCGCCAGGTGGCCGTCATCGGCGCTTCGGCCTCGCCTCAGAAGATCGGTTACGCCATTGTGAGCAACCTGATCAAGAGCGGCTACCAGGGGAAAATTTATCCCATCAATCCTAAAGAAAAAGAGATCCTGGGGCTGCCCTGCTATTCCGCCGTCGACAAGATCGAGGAACAGGTGGATCTGGCGGTGATCTCTGTGCCGGCCCGCTTCTGCATTCAGGTGGCGAGGGAATGCGGCGAGGCCGGGGTTAAAGGAGCCATCGTCATCACCGCCGGTTTTAAAGAGATCGGCGGCGAAGGGCTCAAGCTGGAGCGGGAGCTGCAGGCGGTAGGCCGAAACTACGACATGCGCCTGGTGGGCCCCAACTGTGTGGGGCTCATGGACACCCACACCCCGCTGAACGCCTCTTTTGCCACCGGTTTTCCCGAGAAGGGCAATATCTCATTCATCTCGCAGAGCGGGGCCATGGTTATCGCCATCCTGGACTGGAGCTTCCAGACGGGCCTGGGCTTCTCGCGTTTCGTCAGCCTGGGCAACAAGTCCGATTTGAGCGAGATCGATTTCATTGAGGAATGCACCGCCGACCCCAACACCAATGTCATTTTAGTCTACGCCGAGGATGTAGCCGACGGCGAAAAATTTGTCCGGGTCTGCACCGAGGCGAGCAAGGTGAAGCCCATCGTCATTTTGAAGTCGGGCACGAGCACCGCCGGAGCCCAGGCGGCCAGCTCGCACACCGGGGCCCTGGCCGGGAGCAACCGCGCTTACGATACCGCCTTCCGGCAGAGCGGCGTTCTGCGGGCCGACAATATGAGCGAACTCTTTGACCTGGGCCGCGCTTTTTCCACGCAGCCTTTGCCCCGGGGCAACCGGGTGGCCATCATCACCAACTCGGGCGGCCCGGCCATCATCGCCACCGATGCCATCGAGCAGAGCGGCCTGCAGATGGCCCGTTTCGACAAGGCCACCATCGATGAGCTGCACGACAAGCTGCCTGCGGAAGCAAATATCTACAATCCCATCGATGTGCTGGGCGATGCCCGGGTGGACCGCTTCCGCTTCGCCCTGGAGAAAGCCTACCAGGATGATAACGTGGACAGCGTCATGGTCATTTTAAGCCCCACGGCGGTGTCGGAGCCCGAAGAGACCGCCCAGGCGATTCTGGAGTTCAAGGAGAAGTTTCCCCACAAACCGGTCTTCGCCATCTACATGGGCGGCAAGACCCTGGTCGAGGGTAAAGAGATCCTGGTCAAGGCCAATGTGCCCACCTTTACCTTCCCCGAGTCGGCGGTGACCGCCCTGGAAGGGATGGTCCGCTACGCCGGTTTCAGGCGCGCCGTCGAGGAGGCCCCCGCCCTGCCGCTGCCCGAGGTGGACAGCACCGCGGTCAAGGCGACCTTTTATGATGTGCTCAAAGACAAGCGGGTGCTGCTGCTGGCGCATGAGTCCTCTCGGGTGCTCGATGCCTACGGCATCCCCGCCAACCGCACCCTTTTGGCCACTTCGCCGGAGGAGGCCTGCCGGATCAGCCAGAAACTCGGCTTTCCGGTGGTGCTCAAGGTCTCTTCGCCGCGCATCGCTCACAAGACCGATGTGGGCGGCGTGGAGATCGGCCTGCACAACCGGCGCGAGGTGGAGAGAGCCTACAAGCGGATCATGGAGCGGGTCACCCGCTACCTGCCCGACGCCCCCATCTACGGCATTGAGATATCGAAGATGATCGACGACGGCATAGAGGTCATCATCGGCATGTCCCGCGATATCCAGTTCGGCCCCATGATCGCCTTCGGTCTGGGCGGCATCTATGTGAACCTGCTTAAAGATGTCTCTTTCCGCCTGGCCTCGGCCTTGAACAACCGCCGGGCCATTGAAGAGATGATCGCCGAGACCAAGGCCTACACGCTGCTCAAGGGCTACCGGGGGCAGAAGCCTGCGGATATGGAGGCGCTCATCGACGCCATCTACCGCACGGCGCGCCTGGTCCAGGATTTCGAGGAGATTACGGAGATGGATATCAACCCGCTCCGGGTCCACACCAGCGGGGCCACGGGGCTGGATGTCAAGATTACCATCAGCCAGCTGGACTAAGTGATCAACGAGGTGAAGAGATGAAGACAATTTACTTTTCGGGGAAGGCCGGCGGCGGCAAAACAGCCACCGCCCTGGGGGTCGGGCTGAAGCTGCAGGATGATGAAGGTCTGAAGGTCTCTTATTTCAAGCCCTTCGGTTTTCAAAAAGGGGTCGCCAAGAAGGAAGACGACGACGTTTTGCTTATGCGCGAGGTATTCAAGCTGCCCTTTCCCAGCGAGATCATCAGCCCCGTGACGCTGAACCCCCATTATCTCACCGGGCTGCTGCTCAAGGGCAGCGAAAGTATCTTTCCCCTGCTCGACGAATCTTACCGCCGCCTGAGCGAGGGCTGTGATGTGCTGCTTATCGACGGCAGCGTGAACCCCTACACCGGTTACAGCCAGGGCTTCGACGATTTCAGCCTGGCGAAGCGCTGGGGTGCCGGGGTCATCTTCGCGCTCCGGGCGGACAACGATTTCGATCTGGACCTGGCCCTGCTCTACGGCGAACTCTGGGCCTGCCGTGAGATCAAGGTCATCGGCACGCTGTTCAACAATATATCGCGCACCCAGCTGGATAAGACCGAGGGGGTTTACCGGCCCCAGATCGAAGCGGAGAAGATGCCCGTTCTGGGCGTGGTGCCCCGCCAGGAGGAGATCGCCACTCCGACGGTGGCCGAGTTCTACAGCGCGCTGAACGGAGAGATCCTGGCGGCGCCCGACAAGATGAACCGCGTAGTCGAAGAGGTCGTCGTGGGCACCATGACCATCGAAAGCGCCCTCAGCTACCTGCGGCGCGCCCCCAACAAGGCGCTTATCACCGGCGGCGACCGCAGCGATATGGCGCTCACCGCCCTGGAGACGAGCACATCGGTGATCATTTTGACGGGGGGCCTCTACCCCAATGTGCGGGTCCTGGCGCGGGCTGAAGAAAAAGGGGTGCCGGTGATTCTGGTGCACGAGGACAGCTTCACCACCATCGAAAGGCTGCACAGTGTCTTTAGGAGCATCCATCCCGACAACACGGCGGCGATCAAACTGGTCAAGAAGGTCATCGATACATACGTGGATTGGCAAGCGGTGCTTAAATTTGTGAAGGGTTAGCCGGCGCTCAGCCGGCTTTTTTCTTTATGCATTTTTCAGCGGAGCTTTGCCGGCGGGTTGTGGATATATCTATCGCCGCCCACCGCCGGGAGAGCTAGCGCTTCTGCTTATACATCTTATGATCGGCTACTTGCAGCAGCTGTTCCAGGCTGCGCCCCTCGCCGGGGTATTCCGCGGCCCCCCCGCTCAAGCCCATCTGCAGCGGGGCGCCGTGGATATGGTAAGGTCGTTCCTTGAAGGCCTGGAGCAGCCGCTGCAGCGCAAGTTCGGCCTCGTGAAGGTTTGCCCCCGGCAAGAGCAGCAGAAATTCATCGCCCCCGAAGCGGGAAAGTGTATCCCCGCCGCGCACGGCCGACTGAAGCACGCCGGCCACATGGCGGACCACATCATCGCCCACCAGGTGTCCGTATCGGTCATTCACTTTTTTAAAATGATCCATATCAAAAAAGATGATGGAAAAAGAGCCCCCCTCCCGGCGGCAGCGCAGGATCTCCTGGTTGATCCTCTCCCGGGAATAACCGAAATGGAAGAGGCCGGTTAAGGGATCGGTGACGGAAGAATCGTAAAGCTCTTTGCTCAGCAAGAGTTCGTTGCCGATAAGGCCGCTGATGGTCCAGGCGGCAAAACCCATGGTCCCCAGCCCGAAGAGGTAATAAAAGGGCATGGGAAAATATACGCCGGGGGTGATCGTATCCGCCAGGGTATTTAGCCCGGTGAGGGCCACGGCCAGGGCGACGCCCCCTAAGGCGGCCTTGATGTTGTAGCGAATGGTGGCGGCAAGGATAGGTATGGCGTAGGCCATAAAGAAGAAACTGCTCAGGCCGCCGGTGAGGTAAACCAGGGCCCCGATCAACAGGTAGTCGGGGAGATCGGTCCAGAAAGCTTTTGGCAGAGCGGAGATCTGCTGCCGGCCCTCTCCCCATCCTTTGACATAGCGGTAAATACCATAGGCGGCGGCCACCACCAGCAGTACTGCAGCGATGATGCGGGAGTATTTAAGGTAAGGATAGGCGGCGGCCACAAAGACAACGCAAAATCCGATGTAGTATAACCTGATCTTTCTAAAGACAGAGCTGAGCCGCGCCTGGCGTTTCAGCTCGTAGGTGCGGTATGTATATCGGCCGCTGTCTGTATCGGGCACCGTTCTTTCAAGAGAAGCGGGTTCAATCAAAACGATACCACTCCATTCTGCAGCAATATCCGCCACACCCTGTAAAAATACCCCGCCTCGGGGCAGATTTAATTATAGCAGAAGTATGCATATCGGTAAATATGCAACCGGATTAGATTTA
>CAZQVX010000048.1:5639-9382 GCA_964596845.1 uncultured Syntrophomonadaceae bacterium
GATTTAAAATTCAAGGCATGACTTTTCTAAATTTTTCTGGTAAACTCAATTTGAACGGATATAAATAGAAGAGGCCGTTTTTTTCGAGACACATTTAAGAGAATCAACTATTTTAATGGGGGAGGGGTAAGATGTTCGGCGGGTACATGGGTAAGGTGCTGGAGGTCGATTTAAGCTCAAACCGGATCAGATCCTATGCTTTGCCCGAGCGGATGATTGAGCTTTATGTGGGCAACAAAGGCCTGGGGACACGGCTGCTCTATGACATGCTGCCGCCGGGGACCGATCCTTTGAGCGAGAAGAATGTTTTTATTGTCACTACCGCGCCGCTGACGGGGGCGGGCGCACCCAGCAGCAACCGGTTCAACATCACTACCAAGTCGCCGCTCACCGGGGCTATCGTCAATTCCAACTGCGGGGGCACCTTCGGGATCCATTTAAAAAGAGCCGGCTATGACGCCCTCATCATCACCGGGAAAGCCGCTCGTCCGGTTTACCTGAAGGTGGATGAGGACGAGGTCAGCATCGAGAACGGCGCAGAGCTTTGGGGACTGGATACTCAGAAGACGCAAGAAAAACTGCCGGACAAGATGGGCAAGATTGTCATCGGGCCGGCCGGTGAGAACCTGGTCAAGTTCGCCTGTGTGTTTTCCGAAGAACGCGCTGCCGCCCGCGGCGGTGTGGGCACTGTCATGGGCAGTAAAAATTTAAAGGCTGTGGTCGCCGGGGGCAAGCAAAAGGTTAAAGTGGCCCACCCTGAAAAGTTCAAAGAGGCCGTTAAAAAATGGCGCGACCTGTCGCGGCAGCACCCCGCCACCGGTGAAGAGCTGCCCCGCTACGGCACCGCCATCTTTGTCAACAAATGCAACGCCACCTACACCCTGCCCACGCGGAACTTTCGCTACGGAACTTTTGCCGAGGCCGACGCCGTCAGCGGCGAGACGCTGGCAGAAAAATATTTAATCAAAAATATCGGTTGTTACGGCTGCCCCGTTGCCTGCGGCCGCCAGGTGGAGCTTGAGGGTAAAAAGATCAAGGGGCCGGAATACGAAACCCTGGGACTTCTGGGCCCCAACCTGTTGAACGCCGACTTGATGTCCATCATCGAATTCAACTATCAGGCCGATCTGCTGGGGCTGGATACGATTACCCTGGGCGGTGTGCTCGGTTACGCCATGGAGGCGGGCGAAAAAGGGCTGCTGAAAACAGATCTCGCCTTCGGAAAGACGGATCACATCAGCCGCACCATCGAGGATATCGCCTACCGGCGGGGCCTGGGTGACGACCTGGCCGAAGGAACCCGTTTTCTCTCGCGGAAATACGGCGGTGAGGATTTTGCCATCCATGTGAAGGGTATGGAAATAGCCTCTTATGAACCCCGGGGCGCAGTGGGGCAAGGCCTCGGCTACGCCATCGGCAGCCGGGGCGGATGCCATATCGCCGCGGGCTACCCCATCTACCTGGAGGCAAACGGCCCCATTACCGTAGACCCCCTGGCCACCACAGGAAAACCGGGGCTCGTTGTCATGAACCAGACCACGATGGAGGCGGTGAGTACCATCGGCTGCTGCATCTTCACCGTCTATATGTTTCTTCCGAAACAGCTGCTGGAGCTTAATGCCCGCTCCCGCTTTGCTTCTAAAATGATCCGCGGTACTTTCCTCTACGGCGGCAACCTCATCGGCAAGTCGCTCTCCTGGCCGGCGTGGACGCTGCCGGTGCCGGCGCCCTTCTTCATGCTCCCCCAGGTTCAGACGCTCTCTTTCTGCACCGGGCGTAAATACACTCTGGGCAAGCTCATGGAGCTGGGCAAACGGGTGGTTACCATGGACCGCATCTTTAACCTGAGGGAAGGGCTGACCGGAGCGGACGACACCCTGCCGGCTCGCCTGACCGAAGAGCTGCAACGTTCCGAAGAGCCCAATTCGCGGGTATCCCTGGAGAAAATGCTGCCCAAGTATTACAGCTTCAGGGGCTGGAGCAGCGATGGGGTCCCCCTGGCAAAAACGCTCAAGTCGCTAAATATCGAGCCGGCAGCGGCGCTTTCGGGGGGCGCTGCTGGTTCTGCCGCTGCACCGGCTGCGGCCGGGCACAGGGATTTGCGGTTCTGCCGCTAACGGCTGCAGCTGCGGCCGGGCACAGACATTTTTAAGGAAAGAGGGTTGACCGCTGCATGGTTGAGGTAAAATTGTTCGCTTCGCTGCGCGCCGCAGCCGGAGAGAAGAGATATTTCACGGAGGCGGATAATGTGAAAGCTCTGCTCAAGCAGGTTGCCGGGCGATATGGAGATGAATTTTCAGTCAGGCTGAAAACGGCCACTGTCCTCGTGAACGGCAAAAACATTTCGCATCTGAAATGGAAAAACACAAAACTTCAGGACGGCGATGTAGTCTCCCTCTTTCCTCCCCTGGCGGGCGGCTAATTCGTAAGTCGGAGTTCGGAAGGCGGAAGTCGAAAAAACCTTTTCGTAAGGGCCGGTTTAAATTACGATGTTTTTAGGGCTTTGGGTGGTTTTCCATCCGATAAAATCATTTCCTTTTTAATAGCTCCGGAACGCACTAAAGCGATTTTGGCACTTGCCGGCCCAATTAACTCGTATAAAACAGAAGATGACAGGATAATGGTCAACAACATACTTCCCAGATCATCAGGCAGCATCCTTCTCCCCAAGAAGGCCAGGCCGATTGCAACACCAGCCTGGGGAACTAAAGCAAGCCCCAGGTAGTGCCGCGTTGCTTTTGAAGTCTTAGACAGTGCACATCCAAGATAAGCGCCCAAATATTTACCGGCTATGCGAATGAAGAAATAGCATATGCCGATGATGCCAAGGTCGCCAAATGACCTTATATCTAAGTTCATTCCCGATACAATAAAGAAAATCGATAAGATCGGTGGTGTAAATCTTTCGACCTGTTTATATAGCTCCTTATCTCTGGTCATGTTAATGTAGGTCGTACCAAATAACATGCAGGACAGCAATGGTGAAATATCAACGGCAGCGCATAACCCCGCAATTCCAAGCAGAAGCGCAATCGTTAATATTAACCGGTTATCTTCGCTCCTGCTCGGAGTCATCAGCTTACTCAATATGACGCCGCTCAGGACCCCCACAACTAGCGCCGCAACGTTGTATACCAGGGGCATGATTATATCAGGAGTAGTCAGACCGGCGCTTATATCCGCATTGACCACAGCAGCGGCAATACTGAATACAAGCAGACAAACCGCATCATCAAAGGCAACGACCTGCAATAAAGTATTTACGAAATTTCCGCGCGCGTGATATTGACGAATCGTCGCCATTGTGCTGGCCGGAGCTGTAGCCGTCGCGATGGCCCCCAAAAGCAAGCAAAAATCCCAATTAAGATTAAATATATAATGTAATGCCAGAGTGACGACGAGTCCTGCCGCCAACGATTCTAACAGGGTGATGGCAATTATGCCGATACCGGTTTCCTGAAATGCTTCCTTTTTGAAAAATCTTCCCACACTGAAAGCGATAAATGCCAGGGCAATATCGCTTACAAACCCCATACCTTCTACCATTTCGTGGGGGATTATATTCAAAACATATGGGCCGATGATTACGCCGGAAATGATATATCCGGTGACATTCGGCAGCCTGGCCAGTTTGGTAAGCCGGGTCAGCAAAAAGCCGGCGAGGAGAATGGCGGCTAAAGATAGAAGGATAGCCGTTGTATCATTAATTTTGCTTAGAAATTCATTCATGGTGCTTCCTCTTC
>CAZQVX010000049.1:0-3129 GCA_964596845.1 uncultured Syntrophomonadaceae bacterium
TTCCCGGCACCATCGCTTTAAACAGCGCCATCCAGGTAGGTTTGCAGCTGCGCGGAGTCGCCGGCGGCAGTCTGGCGGCGCTCGGAGTGATCATCCCTCCCATCGGTGTGATTCTTGCTCTGGCGGCTTTTTTTCTCCCTGCTTTTAAGGAAAACGCATATGTTCAGGCTGTATTCTACGGCCTTCGGCCGGCGGTGGTCGCCCTCATCGCCGCCGCCGTGATCAGTCTGGGGCGCCGTATCCTGAACCATTGGCTAAGCATTGCAATGGCAGCCGTCCTGCTGGCGGCGGCGCTGCTCTTTAAAATTCATCCCATCGCCATCCTCATCGCCGGCGGAGTGGCAGACATGATTATTTTTAAGGAAAAGGCGGATTAGATTTGGCCTATATTCTATCTCTTTACTGGACATTTTTAAAAATCGGCCTTTTTACTATTGGCGGCGGCTACGCCATGATCCCGCTGATGGAGCGGGAGATTATCTTCAACCACGGCTGGCTCACAGCGGCGGAATTTCTTGACATCGTGGCCGTGGCCGAGGTAACCCCGGGGCCCCTGGCGGTAAACGCCGCCACATTCATCGGCTACCGCCTGGGCGGCCTGGGCGGAGCGCTTTTAGCCTCCCTGGGGGTAGTGACGCCCTCCCTGGTCACGCTGCTCTTATTGGGAAGTTACCTCATCAAGTTGATCCTGGACCCCCGCGTAGGGCGTTTTCTTAAGGGCCTGCGGCCGGCCCTCATCGCCCTTATTTCAACGGCGGTAATTACTCTGGGCCGGGCGGCGCTGGTCGATGCGGCCACGGTCTTCATTGCCGCCGGGCTTTTTACGGTGAGCATGATCCGGCCCCGCCTGAATCCCCTCTATCTTATCGGCGCCGGGGCTGTTCTGGGGCTGCTCCTTTATCACTACTAGCCGGTGCCGGGGATCTGGGTTCCGGGGTAGGACACGGGCTTCGGGGCAAGGCTTCGGACAGGACCTTTTGGAGAAGGAGTCAAAGTGATATAATTAAATTAAGGCAGGCTACATAAAACCGATAGAGACTCCGAACCTTCTCACCTACAGTTGTAAAACCAGGGTGAAAGGTCGTGGGTTGGGGGAGAAATCCCCCCGCCTCCCGCGCTTGGAAAGGAGATCACGCCGCAAAAGTGGCCGCACTCCCAAAGACGGGGGTGCGGCTTTTATAAAGGGTGAATTTGATGAAATTGATGCGGGTAACCGATCCCCAGGCTGTCCTGGAAATCATCGAGCAGCACTTCCAGCCCCTTGCCCCGGAGAGGATCAGTCTGGCCCGGGCTGGAGGCAGGGTCCTGGCTGAACCGCTCTATGCCGGCGAAGATCTCCCCGGTTTTGACCGCTCCACTGTAGACGGCTATGCCGTGATTGCCCGGGACAGCTTCGGCGCGCAGGAGGGGCTGCCCGCTGTTTTTGAATATGGCGGCGAAATCTTGATGGGAGAGACCGCCCCGGGTGTGAAAAGGGGCCAGTGCTTCCTCATCCATACCGGGGGAATGCTGCCGGAGGGCGCCGATGCGGTGATCATGCTCGAAGACGCCGAAACGCTGGAGAAACAGGTGCATGCTTTTCGCCAGGTGGCTCCAGGAGAAAATGTGATCCGCAAGGGTGAAGACTTGCGCCGGGGCGATGAAGCGCTCTCCCCAGGCCGGACACTGCGCGCCCAAGAACTGGGGCTACTGGCTTCGCTGGGCGTATGTGAAGTTACGGTTTATCGCAAGCCGGTGATGGGGATCCTCTCCTCTGGAGACGAACTGGTGCCCTACTCCACTGCAGCCCTGCCGCCCGCCAAGATCCGCGACAGCAACAGCTCTGCTCTGGCTTACCTGGGACTGAGATATGGAGCAGAGGTGCTGGAAAGTGAAATGTTAGCCGACTCTTTTCCCCTTTTTATGGAAAAAAGCCGCTGCCGGCTGGAGAAAGCTGATTTTCTCGTCTTCTCCGGCGGCAGTTCGGTAGGAGCGCGAGATTTTACCGCCCGGACCATGCAGGAACTGGGCAAACCCGGACTGCTTGTGGAGGGAATCGCAGTCAAGCCCGGTAAACCGACACTGCTGGCCAACTGCGGCGGTAAACCGGTCCTGGGGCTGCCCGGGCACCCGGTGTCGGCCCTGATCATCTTCCAGATCTTCGGGGCAGCCATCCTGAAGCGGCTTTCGGGAGCGGGGCCACCGCGCTACCGCCCAGCAGTTCGCGCCGCCCTCTCCCGCAACATCCCTTCACACAGCGGGCGAACCGATTATGTACGCATGAAGCTGGAGCGCTCCGGCAATATCATCTACGCCGTCCCGGTATTCGGCCGCTCGGGGATGCTGCGCACACTGACGGAAACAGACGGCTTTATGATCATCCCGGCGGAAAAAGAAGGCCTGCTTGAAGGCGAAGTAGTTGAGGTTTTTATCTGGGAGTAACTCCGGAAGCGCCGGGAGGTTCCCCACAGGACAGGAGGCCGCAGCCATGCAGAAAATATATCTGAGCAATATTCCCCGGCAGGAAGCGCAGCAGAAGTTTCTTGCCGCCGTGCAGATACCCCGCCTTATTGAGAATATCAAAACAGGCGAAGCCCTGGGGCGGGTTACCGCAGAGGCGCTTTTCGCCGGGCTGTCCATGCCTGGGGACCATGCCGCAGCCATGGACGGCTTCGCCGTGCAGGCAGAGCGTACTTTCAGCGCCACAGATCAAAATCCTCTCAGGCTGGCGGTGGGTGATGATTGCCTGCCTGTGGATACAGGAGATCCGCTGCCCCCCGGCTGCGACGCCGTGATCATGGTGGAAGATGTGCAGCCTGTCGCCGGCGGCAGTATCGAGATCCTGGCCCCGGCCACACCCTGGCAGCATGTCCGCCCCGTAGGCGAAGATGTGGTCGCGGGCGAACTTCTGCTTCCGGCTCTGCATCGCCTCCGCCCGCAGGACCTGGGCGTGCTCCTGGCCGGCGGTATTACTGAAGTGTCTGTGCTGACCAGACCGAAGGCGGCAATCATCCCCACAGGAACAGAGCTGATCCCGCCCGGGGAAAAACGGATTCGCGGCAGTATACCTGATTTCAACAGCACCGTTGTCGCCGCCTACCTGCAGGAATGGGGCGCTGCGGCAACGATTTACCCTATTGTTCCCGATGA
>CAZQVX010000049.1:3229-9296 GCA_964596845.1 uncultured Syntrophomonadaceae bacterium
CCTACCTGCAGGAATGGGGCGCTGCGGCAACGATTTACCCTATTGTTCCCGATGATCGCCGCCGCCTGGAAGAAGCTGCTTCCAGGGCGGCGGCGGAAAACGACCTGGTGATCATTCTATCGGGCTCCTCCGCCGGCCGGGAAGATTTTTCAGCCCATGTGATCGAATCCTTGGGTGAAGTCTTTGTCCACGGTGTGGGCACGCGCCCCGGTAAGCCATCCATTCTCGGACGAATCGCGAACAGGCCGGCAGTAGGCCTGCCGGGATATCCCGTGTCAGCCTATTTAAGCCTGGAGTGGTTCGTCCGGCCGCTGGTCTGCCGCGTTCTTGGACAGGCTGAACCGATCAGGGAGAGGCTGGCAGTCAGCCTGGGCCGGCGCGTCGTCTCTGATGTTGGTGTCGAGGAATTTGTCCGCATGGCCGTGGGCTTTGTGGATGGACATTTTGTGGCCAACCCGCTGGAGCGGGGCGCCGGGGTAACCATGTCGCTGGTCCGAGCCGACGGCCTTCTGGTCATCCCGCCGGAAAGGCTGGGCTTTGAGCGGGGCGAGACCGTTGAGCTGGAGCTGTACCGCCCCGCGGCGGAGCTGCGCGGCAACCTGCTCGCCGCCGGCAGCCATGATCTGATCATCGATCTGATGGCTACAGCCCTGAGGGAGCGAGGCACCGGCCTGACACTCTCCTCGGCGCATCTTGGCAGCATGGGCGGCATCGCCGCCATCGGCAGCGGGCAGGCCCACCTGGCCGGGGTGCACCTCTTTGACCCGGAAACAGGAGAGTACAACAGCCCCTATCTCAGGCGGCTGCTGCCCGGGCGGGATCTCCGCCTGGTCAACCTGGCCCACCGGATGCAGGGCTGGATCGTTCCTTCGGGCAATCCCGACGGGGTCGTCAAGATAAACGATCTCGCCGAGAAAAAACTTAGCTTTGTCAACCGGCAGAAGGGCGCCGGCACCCGCGTTCTCTTTGATTACCTGCTCGAGCAGGCAGAGCTGGACCCCGCTGATATTTACGGATATGAGCGAGAAGAGCATACCCACCTGGGCGTAGCCGCCTCGGTAGCCGCAGGTTCCGCCCGGGTGGGGCTGGGGATCCTGCCGGCGGCCCGCGCCTTCGGCCTCGATTTTGTGCCGCTCTGTGAGGAGCGCTACGACCTGCTTATGAGTAACGCCTTTTACCGCTCCCCCGAGGGTGAGGCTATTTTAAAGCTCATCGCCGACCCCGCCTTCCAGGAGCGGGTCGAGGCGCTGGGCGGCTACAGCATGCGCGACGCCGGCAAACTCATGAGTTAGTTACTTTGGTGCCAGGCACCAAAGTAACTAACTGCCGGGTGAGATAGAGAATTTATCGTGGGAGAAGGGGAAAATGTGGCACTGATCGATCTTTACGGACGTAAACACGAATACTTGCGGATATCAGTTACGGATCGCTGCAATCTGCGCTGCCTCTACTGCATGGGCCCGGAGGGAGTTCAGCTAATTCCGCATCACCGTATCCTGACCTACGAGGAGATCCTGGAGGTGGTCAAAGCAGGCGCCGCCCAGGGGATTACAAGAGTACGCCTTACCGGGGGCGAGCCGCTGGTGCGCAAAGGGCTGCCCAGCCTGGTGGAGCAGATCGCCGGTGTACCGGGCATCACCGATCTGTCCATGACCACAAACGGGATCCTGCTCCCTGATCTCGCCCGCCCCCTGAAAGAAGCGGGCCTGCGGCGGGTCAATATCAGCCTCGATTCGCTGAAACCCGCCGTTTACCGCAGGATCACCCGGTGCGGTGAACTTGGACAGGTTCTGTCCGGAATCAAGGCCGCCCGGGAAGCCGGGCTAAAACCAATCAAGATAAATATTGTCCTGATGAAGGGGATCAACCACCGCGAAGTGCCCGCTTTTTTGAAGCTGGCACAGGAGCAGGAACTGCACCTGCGCTTCATCGAGTACATGCCCATCGGTGCGCAGGGGAGCAAATACCAAAACTACTACCTGCCCGTCAGTTATGTGGCGGAGCAGGCGACGCGGATGGGGCTGCCCCTTGCACCGGCCGAATCTCCCGCCGGGGCGGGGCCGGCAGAGTGCTTCAGCCTCCCCGGAGGCAAGGGCACCATCGGGCTGATCCACGCCCTTAGCCGTCATTTCTGCGGTTCCTGCAACCGGCTGCGCCTTACAGCCGAGGGTTACCTGAAAAGCTGCCTCTACTGGCAGCAGGAACGCTCAATCCGCCCGGCCCTGGGAAATCCGCAGGTGATGCAGGAACTGCTCCAGGAAGTCGTCCGGCTGAAGCCGGAAAGACACCGGATGAGCGCCCGGCAAGGCGCCGGCCCGCTGAAACAGCAGACCATGCGGGGAATGTCCAAAATCGGCGGATAACTTGCAGACGAAGGGGGTGGCCGGCATGCCGCCGGTGATCATCAACTTTATAGCCGCCCAGTCGGGGACGGGCAAAACCACTGTTCTGGAAAGGCTGCTGCCGGAGCTGATCGCGCGGGGGCTGAAGGTAGCCGCATTGAAGGGTGAGGTCCATCACTACAACCTCGACATCCCGGGTAAGGACACCTGGCGTTTTGCACAGGCCGGAGCTGCAATAGTAGGGATGACCACCCCTGAAAAATACATTCTTATTGGCGGGGCCCCTGCCGGTGGCGGCGGTACCGCCGCCGCTGCAGCCAGGCTCCAGGAGTGCGATCTCATCCTCGTTGAGGGGGATAAAAAGGGCCCCCATCCAAAGATAGAGGTAGTCCGCAGCACCGTCAACAGGCAGCCGCTTTTGCCTGCAGGGATTGTCGCCGTAGTCACGGACATGGCGGATCTGCCCCTGCCGCAGGGGATGCCTCTTTTCCGGCTTGATGATTCCAACGGCCTGGCCGGTTTTATCTGTGATCATTTTCTGAAACCGGGGGGGCCGGAGCAGGAACTGACCCATTTCGACGGAGCCGGGCGCCCCAGGATGGTCGATGTCTCGGATAAGGAGAGCACCCTGCGGGAAGCGTACGCCGCAGGAGAGATCATCATGGCCCCCGCCACCCTGGCCCGGATCAAGGCAGGCACGATGAAAAAAGGCGATGTCCTCGCCGTGGCCCAGGTGGCGGCGATCATGGCGGTAAAGGAGACGAGCCGGATCATCCCCATGGCCCACCCGCTGAATATTTCCGGGGCGGATGTCGACTTCAATCTTGACGAGGCCGCAAGCAAGATCACCATCGGGGTGAAAGTGAGGCTGACGGGCCGAACCGGGGTGGAGATGGAGGCGCTTACCGGGGTCAGTGCAGCCGCCCTGACCATCTATGATATGTGCAAGGCTATTGACAAGAACATGCTCATCCAGAACATCAGGCTGCTCGAGAAGAAGGGGGGGCGTTCCGGCCATTACCGCCGGAAAGAACAAAATGGGTGAAATCATTGCCGTCTGCACCAGCGCCAAGAGGGGCGAACGGAAAAAGGATGCCGGCACCGGATTTCTGGTTAAGGGCAGCGGGCTGAAGGGCGACGGCCACGCCGGCTTCGCCCACCGCCAGGTGAGCCTGCTGGCCACAGAGAGCATCGACAAGATGCGCGCGAAAGGCCTCGATGTGGGTCCCGGCGATTTTGCCGAAAACCTGACCACTAGGGACATTGACCTGGTTCACCTGCCCCTGGGCACCCGCCTGCAGGCCGGGCCGGAGGCCATCCTGCGAGTGACTCAGATCGGCAAGATCTGCCATGATCGCTGCGCCATTTATGCCCAGGCCGGCGATTGCGTCATGCCCCGCGAGGGCATCTTCACCGAGGTGCTCAAGGGGGGCCGGATCAAATCGGGCGACGGCCTGCAGCCTCGACCTGGCTACCGCTTCGCCGTCATCACCGTAAGCGACAAGGGCGCCGCCGGAGAGCGCGAGGATAGAAGCGGCCCCCTGCTGGGCGAGCTGCTCACACCCTGGGGTGACCTCACCCACAGCGCCATCGTTCCCGACGAGCGCGCCGCACTGGCGGCAGAGCTGCGTCGCATGATCGAGGAGGGCATGGACGCCGTCTTCACCTCAGGCGGGACCGGGCTCTCGCCGCGCGACATCACCCCCGAGGCTACCCTCGAGGTGATCGAAAGGCACGTGCCGGGGATCGCTGAGGCAATGCGCCGGGAAACCTATGCCGCCACCCCCCGGGCCATGCTCTCGCGCGCCGTGGCCGGGATAAGCAACCATACGCTCATCGTCAACCTGCCCGGCAGCCCCAAGGCGGTGCGGGAATGCTTCGCCGTGCTGGAACCGGTGCTGGACCATGCCCTGGAGACGCTCACCGGCCGCGGCGGCGAATGCGGCGCCGGATAATATATATTTATGGTCTTTATCAGCCCAAAAAGGCGCCTGGGGTCAGGCAGGTTGCACTTGTCCACTTTCAATCCGGTAAACCGTATCACACAAAGCTTCAATGTCTTCCGCGATAATGCTGGAAAGAAATACTGTTTTTCCTTCTTTTCTTAACCGAAACATGATCTTTCTGAAAACCTTCACTCCGTCAGTATCCAAACCGCTTGTTGGTTCATCCAGAATTAGTAGTTTCGGATCTTCCATAATCGCCTGGGCAATGCCCAGACGCTGTTTCATTCCCGTGGAATAGGCCCGCACCGGTTTTCGCAGTTTTGGTTCCAGCCCGACAGCGCGGATGACCTCATCAATGCGCTCGCCGCCGACAAGGCCGCGGATAGAAGCAAGAAGCTGCAAATTCCGCCTGCCGCTGTATTGCGGCAAAAATCGGGGGCTTTCTATCAGGGCGCCAACCTCTTTGGGCAAGGAACCATTTTTCCCTACCGGTTCTCCAAATACCTCCACCCCGCCTTCGTGAGGACGAACCAATCCGCAGATAACACGAAATAGCATGGTTTTCCCCGAACCGTTGCGCCCGATTAGGCCGAAAATCTTTCCTTGCGCTACTTCCAGGGAAACCCGGTCCAGGATCACCTGCCCCTTGATTCGTTTGGTAACCTGTTTCACCTTGATCGCAAGGCAATCATCCATATCGGATGCCCCCTTTAACTATTGTTTATGAACCCTGATCATGCCCTGGAGGTGACGGCGCAGCCTCTGGTAAATCAACGATGCTAGCTGCAGCAGTCTTTTTTTACTTCAGGTATCAAACAAAGTGTGCCGGCGGATAGCAACAAAAATAACGGCAGCAGGATTGAAGTCATACTCGCCGGAGGGCCGAAAATGTTTAAAGCATTCCAAGGCGCCGATCCGGGGAAGCCGGCAAGATCAATAATAATAGAAACAGTCCAGTAAAACAGGAAAGGAGCTGCCAAAACCATGTAACGGCTGCGTAAAATAGCGGAAAAGGACAGGGCCAAAGTTGCATAGGTCGCACCAAACAGCAGGCCAATACCCGCAATAAGAATGACACATTGCCCGGGTGATTTTGCAAACAGTTCGACCAAACCTAAAAACTCGCCTCCATCAACTAGGCCCCCCACCGTTTCAACCCACTCCGGCGGCAACCTGAGGGGATAAAGGAATCCGGCAAAAATAAACGTAAGCATGACGGACAGGGTAACAGCAAGCGCCCCGGCCGAAGCGTTAGCCAACCACTTTGCCGCGATATAGCTCTTTGAAGATGTCCGCATAAGCAAATAACGTGTAAAACCGCTGGATCGATCAAGAGCCAGGGAATCGCCGAAGGGCAAAACTGCAATGATGGGGGCAAGTAAGGCAATTATCCCCATACCATCCGACCAGGCAAAGTATGCGCTGGAATTAGGGAAAATTGTGAACTTAAAATCGCTTGCTAAACCTATTCCAATAAAGCCGCCCAAAGAACCAACCAGAACAGCCAAATAAAACGAATAACCACAGAAGGCCCTTCTGAACTCTGCCTTTAATACATTAAGAAACAAGGACGCCCCCCCCAAGTCAGTTCATTTCGTCGGCGCGATTACCATATAAATCAATCCAATTAAGAAACCACATCCCCACTACAGCACAGCTAGATACAAAAATAATATTATAGATCAGAGACCAGGTCAGACCAAAGCCGGTCGCCGCCGGGTTGAGGGTGCAGTTATTATTTGTGAACCATTAAATGGTTAATTAAGGCTGGACAAACAC
>CAZQVX010000050.1:0-9214 GCA_964596845.1 uncultured Syntrophomonadaceae bacterium
GGGTTGACAAATTTTACGAAGCAGATTATTATTAAACGCAAGATTAAAGTATTTGTTTAAATCATATTATTAAATTAATCGTTTAAGCAGCCGGAGGAATAATCGCGCATGGTCTGGTTGGGTAGGTTCGTAGTAAAATATCGTAAAGTGATCATTATCGCATACGTGATTCTCCTTTTTCCCGCCATCGTGGGGTTCTTCTTTACCCGGACAAATTACGATCTGCTCTCTTACATGCCCGATGATTTGAACTCAAAGACCGGCGAGCAGCTGCTTGAAGATAAATTTTCTCTTTCCGGCCTGGGATTGATCATGGCCCGCGAGAAAAAACCCTGGCAAGTCCGCAAATTGATTTCATCTGTCGAGCAGGTCTCCGGGGTGAGCAAGGTGGTCTGGCTGGGAGATTTCGCTGATATCTATGTGCCTGTAGATTTCATCGAACCGGCGATCCGGGATCGCTTTGTCTCCGGAGACACCGTTCTTCTGCAAGTTCAATTCGATGAAAACGCCCGTTCGAAAAAGACCAATGATGCCGTAGGCGCAATCCTGGGCATCATCGACGGCGATACCGATATCCTTTTTGGAGGAGAGCCGGCTATCATCAGTGAAATGCAGAAGACCGTCGACAAAGAGATCCCCCTTTATGCTGCCGTGGCTGTAGCTATGATCCTACTCATCCTAAACCTGTCCGTCAGCTCTTACCTGGACCCCCTTCTATTTTTGCTCTCCGTGGGGGTGGCAGTGCTGATCAATATGGGCACAAACCTCTTTTTAGGCGAAATCTCATTCATTACTGCCTCCATTGCTTCAGTGATGCAGCTGGGGATATCTTTGGACTATTCCATTTTCTTGATGCACCGTTTTGAAGAAGAGAAGAAGAAACATGATTCAGTGGAGAAAGCAATGGAATCGACAGTAAGTAAAACCATAACGGCCATCGCTTCAAGCGCCCTGACCACCATCGGCGGTTTTGCCGCGCTTATGGTTATGAAAAATGGGATCGGTCAGGACCTGGGCCTGGTCCTGGCCAAAGGGATTACCATCAGTCTCATTGTAAACTTGACCCTTCTTCCAAGCCTTCTCCTGGTATTTTACGAGAAAAGCAGCCGTTTCAAGCATAGAATTGTGCTGCCATCTTTCAAGCCGATTTCCCGCTGGATCGTCAAGGGCAAATGGGCTTTGCTGGTCCTTTTTGGGCTGCTGCTGGTCCCATCCTATTTGGCCCAGAGTAAGGTCGAGTATTATTATTCAAATGAGAACTATCTGCCGCAAACAGCGCTGTCGGTGCAGGACACAAGAGAAATTACGAAGGCTTATGGAGCTTCGGATGTTGTTTATGTGCTCACAAGAGATGAAGGGCGAGTCCGTGAACACGGGCTGGCTGCAGAGATGGGCAAGATTGCAGCAGTAGACTCAGTGGTAGCTATTTCGGAGCAGGTCGATATGGCCATCCCTGACGCCATCATCCCCGGCGAAGTGATCTCGGAATTTACCGGTGATGGATACCGCTACTGCCTGGTCTTTCTTAAAAGTTTTGAGGATGAACAGACTGGTTTTGCAGCGATCGATGAAATCAGGGCGGCGGCCGGCCGCTTGTACGATCAATATTATGTCACCGGGCCCTCCGCGATGACCCGGGATCTGGCCTCTCTGGTGGACATTGATGCCCGGAATGTGGCTCTCGTCTCCATCATCTGTATCACACTTATCGTGGCCTTGAGCTTTAAGTCATTTTCTATTCCGCTCATCCTGATCCTGGCCATTGAACTGGCCATCTGGATCAACCTGAGCTTTGTCTACTACCAAAATCAGACTGTCTCTTCACTTACCCCGATGATCATCGGGGCAATCCAGCTGGGCGCAACGGTCGACTACGCTATCCTTTTCGGTTTGAGATATCAGGAAAATCTCGGGCAATTCTATCGGCGGGTTGACGCGATCAGGCAGACCATTGAGGACACCGGCCAGAGCATATTCACCAGTGCTCTGACCCTGGCCTCGGCAACACTGGGCATCTCATTTATCGCCAGTATCAAGACCACCGGTGAAATGACCATGCTTATCGGAAGGGGAGCCATCGTCAGTATGCTGGTAATATTTTTGGTACTCCCTTCACTTTTTCTACTGTTTGACCGTTTCGTCGGCAAAACTACCGTCGGCTGGCCTGCAGTTCCTGCAAAAACACCGGTGAAAAGAGATCGGGGCAGGGCCGGCCGCGGCTTTCCGGGCAAGGGCAAGCCCGGGTCGAAGACTGAAAATATTCAAACCTGAACCGTAATGGGAGGGGCTCTTAAATGAAAAAAGTCAAAAAACTGATCCAGCCGCTGTTCTTTATTCTAATCACCAGTCTGCTGACAGGAGCACTGCTCTTCTTCCATGGTCCTGCACCGGGCCCGGGAGGAGCAGATCATGGGAATGTGCACCCTGCCCCGGAATATGAACCGGCGGCACCGGGAGACAGCGGAGCCCTGGCCTACAAAAATGAGACAGTCTATGTCATGCTTGATCCCGGAGGAAAAGTAATAGAGCAACGCATTGTCAACCGGATCTACTGCTGTGATAGCGATGAAAAGGGTATGGTGAGTGATTACGGCCGCTATGAAAATATCAGCAATATGACTTCGGAAGCAGAACCGGTTTTACAGGACGACACCATCCTCTGGAACAGCGAACTGCTCCGCGAAGGGGATATTTACTACGAAGGGACTACTGATAAAAGCCTGCCCGTAGATTTCGAGCTCGATTATTATCTGGACGGAGACATGATAGAGGCAAAGGATTTAACGGGTAAAAGCGGAAAGCTGAAAATTGTGATCAAAGTAAAGAATAACCTGACTGTTGAAGGGGCTGTAGCGTACAGGGATTATTACGGTGATAAAACCCGGAAGTATGAGACTAATTATGTTCCGCTTCTGGTCCAGGGCACCTACATGGCCGATCTGAACAGGTTTTCTGAGATTACGGCCAGCGACGGCATGGGTATCGTCACAGGGCAGAACATGAATGTCAGCTTTATGGCTTTCCCCTACCCGGAAACGGAGATAATTATCACCATGCAGGGGAAAGATATTGAACTTAACCAGATCATGATGGTGATCGTGCCCCAGTTACCTCCAATTCCCGAAATTGATATGGAAGACGATCTTCAAAAGATGCTCGACGGGGTCATTGCGATAGAAGAAGGACTGACGGCAATCTACGAGGGTGCTGATGAACTTTACAAGGGCCTTGACCTGTTCAGGAACATGAGCAATGAAATGCTCTCTGAAATGGAGCCCTTGCTTACCCTGATGGAGGATCTGCCCGGATTTATCGACAAATATTTCTCCGAAAATGAAGAATTTTTCTCACGACTTGAAGAGCTGTTGAAGTACTTTGAGGATCTGCCCTGGGACCTCCCGGAGTCGCCCGGACACCCGGGAGAACTTCCGGAGTTTCCCGAAATCCCCGAAGAGTTACCGGATCTGCCCGCGCTGCCGGAAATTCCGGAACTACCGGGTGCGCTGCCCGAACTGCCCGAAGGGCTGCTGGAAGAGTTAACCCCCTATCTGGAAGCGATGAAGAGTTTTACAGAGAGGTTTGATGATCTCGAGCAGTATTTCACCAATGCAGAAGAGATCTTTGAACAGCTGGCCGCACTGCCCGAAGCGCTGAATCAGCTTGCCGACGGTCAAAAGGCGATCCGTGACGGCATTGGCGAGATCAATAACCGGGGAATTATGGAAATGAAAAAAGGGTTAATCGACGGAATTAACGAAAACAGGTATGGCCAGGCTAAAATAGATCTGATGCGTTCCCTGGCCGAAGGCTACAAGTCGCACGCCGATAATAAGAATAATATCAAAAGCAGTGTCCAGTTTATTTTGCAAACAGAAAGCATTAATGAGCAAAATCGCCCTGCAGAGGAAGAGGATTATTCAGAGGGGGATAATGAGCCCGGCTCAAAAGATAATTCATGGTTCCGCAACCTGTGGTCGAGGTTTCTGGGCCTTTTTATCCGGACTTCCCTGGGTTAAGCGTTACGGTTATGCTAAAATGGGATAGGAATAATGCGCCATCTCCCCAGGCATCGTGCCTGAAACAAAACAAAGATTAGAAATCCGTAAACCCTGTTGTTGGTAGGCTTACCGAAAAATTTCGGGCAGAAAGGTGGTGAAAAGAAAATGGACATGGAAGGAACAGATACCAGGTCTAAAATTATGAAGGCCGCTGTGAAGATAGTCGGGCGGGAGGGAAACCTGGGGGTGACCATCAGAGAGATCGCAGACAAGGCCGGGGTGAACATTGCTGCGATCAATTACCACTTCAGCTCCAAGGAAAACCTTCTCGAAGAGGTTGAACGGATCACCATGGAACGAACTACGCTCATCTATAACAACCTGACTGATAATGACAAGGGTCCCCGGGAGCGGTTGTTGAGGTGGGCGGATGAACTCATGAGATATCTTATAGATTATCCGGGAATCCTCTACATGATCGGCACCCGGGTTCTGCAAGGTGATCACAAGGGCGCCGGCCTGGCAGACTATTTGAGTGTTTCTGATACCAGGCTGAACCCCGTTGTTCAGGATCTGACCGGAATTGCTGATCAAAAGCTGCTATCTTTCAAGGTGCTGCAATTGATCTCCGGGGTGGTTTACCCTACCCTCATCTATTCAGGAACCAGGAAAGTCCATGGTCAGATCATCAGCAGCGAACCTGTCCGCAAAAAGTACCTGACAGCACTCATCGACAGCCTGGTCAAATCAGGGAGCGGGGATGCTTAGCCCGGCACGAAAAGATAGCGCTGTGCAGCGTGAAACGCAGCGCTATTCTTCATCCATGAGGGGTAGTTCAGGGCAGCTTAAGGATAACCAGGCGCCGCTGCAGCCCGAACTTAACAGCTTCTTCCTTGGTGGCCACTGCCAGATCGATATGGCTGGGCCCGACACCGCCCCCGCGGTCATTAACCCTGCGCCAACCCAGGCCCTCCACATAGATCTCTGTCCCGATAGGGACATTGGGCCCGGCGGCGGCGGTCTTCCCGGGCACTACTTTCTCACCGCTGTAGCTGAGCGAGGGATCGCCGGTAAAGTCAAGACCGCTAATGGCGCCGGCGCCTAAAGGAGCGTACATGGTAATGTCCATCAGCTGAACCTGGTACTGCTCTGATTCCCGGGCCATCTTTCGTGCATCAAGGGTTTCGCGCTTTGCCTGAGACAACTGCCCGGTGTAGAAAATATTCATCGAGGCAAAAACAAGGGCGATCACAACCATCAAGACGAAATGCCGGCGGTCCATACCCCAGACACCTCCCAAAATAGTACGAGGGTTGCTGCACTTATTATCCGCTTTCCTGACAGGTTTACCCCTGGAAATTTGGTGGAACAATCTAGAGATTTCATAACGGCGGTATGAAGAATCATCCAAGTAGGAGGCATAAAAAGCAAAAACCGGGGCGCCATTTTCAGCCCCGGTCAAACCTGTGGTAGCCCCAGGGGGATTTGAACCCCCGATACCGCCTTGAGAGGGCGGCGTCCTAACCGCTAGACTATGGGGCCATTACAAATAATACAAAGATAATATTCTTTTTTTCAATAACCTTCTATCCAGGCGGCTTTCGCCCACGACTAATAAAATACCATAAACAACCCGGCAAGTCAAACTGATGCGCAGAGCGAAATCTGTAAATGCATGACAAAAGCCTTCGGCTTTTGTCAGTTTGCCAGTTCAACGAAGCGAGCGGAGGCCATCACATCGAAGCGCCTTAGCTTCTCCATCACTTCTTGCGAAATATGATCATCAACCTGCAGAACCATCATTGCTTCACCACCGATCGCTTTCCGGCCCAGCTGCATGCTGGCGATGTTGACTTTTTCTTCTCCCAACAGGCCGCCCACCTTTCCAACCACGCCGGGGCGATCGTGGTGGGTCGTGATAAGCATGTATGGAGCAGGCACTACCTCGATGCGGTAGCCGTCGATCTGAGTAATCCGGATATCATCCTGGCCCAGCAGCGTCCCGGCCAGTCGGTGCTCTGAGTCTCCATTCCGGACCGCAATCTGGACCAGGCTGCTGTAGCTTTTTGCTTCAGCCGTAGAACTTTCCCGGACCCGGATGCCCCTGCGCTGTGCTACCAGCAATGCATTCACAGGGGTGACGGGAACATCAACGATGCCCTGGAGCAAACCTGTCAGGCAGGAGGAGGTCAGGGAGACCAGTGGTAAAGAGGCGATCTCTCCAAAATAAGATATTTCAATTTCACCGATGGAGCCGCCGAAAAGTTGCATGTAAAAATTACCCAAAAGACGCATCAAGGGCAGATAGGGTTCCAGGGCGGCGGCGGTTTCCGGCATCAGCGCCGGCACATTCACCGCTGAGGTCACCGGTTCGCCGGAGAGTGCCTTCAACACCTGCTCCGCCACCTGCAGGGCTACATGAGCCTGAGCCTCGCGGGTGGAAGCGCCTAAGTGCGGCGTGGCGATGACATTGTCCAATTTGAGCAGCGGACTGCCCAGGGGAGGTTCATTTTCGAAGACATCGAGCGCCGCTCCGGCCAGTTTATTTTCGGCCAGGGCGCTGTAAAGTGCAGCTTCGTCAACAACGCCCCCGCGGGCGCAGTTGATGAGCATGGCCTCGGGCTTCATCAAAGCCATCTCAGCGGCTCCGACGAGATGGCGCGTTGCCGGCATAAGCGGAACGTGCAGCGAAACAAAATCAGCTTTTTTCAGAAGTGCATCCAGCTTGATCAGCTCCACCCCGATCTTGGCGGCATGATCAGCTGAAATATGTGGATCACAGGCTAAAACCTGCATTCCCAAAGCTCTGGCGCGCCGGCCAACCTCGCTGCCCACATGGCCCAGCCCGACTATGCCCAGCACTTTGTGGTTCAGCTCTATCCCAAGAAAACGCTCCCTGGACCAGGCGCCGTCCTTAACGGAATAGTTCGCCCCGGGAATGTTCCTCGCCAGCGAGATGAGCAGCGCCAGAGTCAGTTCTGCAGCGGAGATGGTGTTAGCTTCGGGGACATTTACGACGATAATTCCTTTTTCAGTGGCCTTGGCCACATCAATATTATCCACTCCTACACCGGCCCGCCCGATTGCTTTCAACCGTCGGCCTGCTTCGATAAGGTCAGCGGTTACCTGGGTGCTGCTGCGCACAATAAGGGCATCATAATCTCCGATAATCTCCTTCAGTTCTGCAGAGGACAATTTGGGCCGCAGATCTACCTGCGCATGCTGTTGCAGCAGCTCCAGTCCTTGTGGAGAAAGGGGATCGCTGACCAATATTTTCATAGTGAGACTACCTCCATTGTTTTGCTGTAAATGTTAAGTATTTTGGCATTTCGCTTGCCGGCATTTACCGGAAAGCAAAAACTAAATTGATTATAATTTACCACATTTTCCATTGTAGATCCATGTCTGGGGAAAAATAAGGGCTGCCGGACATGGCAGGACAATTTACCGCATAGAGAGATGCAGCGGCGATCCAAATACGGATAGCGACGCCTCCCAGACAGTCTCGCTGAGCGTGGGATGGGGATGGATCAGCCGTTCCAGATCCGTTACTTTCGCCCCGGCAGCCACCGCCAATGTCCCCTCCTGGATCAGATCGGAGGCATGGGGTCCAAGAATATGCACCCCTAGAACGGATCCCTTTTCTGCATCGGCGATAATCTTGACTATGCCCTCCCCCTGGCCCTGGAGAAAAGCTTTACCGTTGGCGCTAAAGGGGAACTTGCCCACCTTGATGGCGCGCCCCTGCGCTGCCGCTTCCTCTTCGGTCAATCCGGTGCGAGCCAGCTCTGGATGCGTAAAGATGCACACCGGCACCGCCGCTCCGCTGAAGGAAACGCTCCCGCCGGCGGCATTTTCTGCAGCGGCAACTCCCTGGTGCATGGCGGTATGGGCCAGAAAATAACCGGGGTTTACCGCATCTCCCACCGCATAGACGCCGGGGACACCGGTAGCCATCTTCTCATCTATGTCAATGCCGCGGGCGCTGTGCGCGATACCGCAGGCGTCCAGATCCAGCCCCCCCAGTGCAGCCTGCCGCCCCACCGCCACCAGCACTTTCTCTGCCGCTATTTTTTCCTCCCCGCGCCGGCTCCCCACGGTGAGGATAAGCCCGCCTTCAGGATGGACACTGATTTCATGTAAAGCTGTCTCTGTCAGCACCCGGATCCCTTGCCGGCGCAAGTAGGGTGTCAGCCGGCGCACCATTTCGCGATCTTCACGGCGCAAAAGAATGCTCCGCTGAACAATGGTCACAGAGACACCGAAAGCGGCAAATATTGAAGCCATTTCCAGGGCAATAACACCGCCGCCGATCACAGCAAGGCTGGCAGGAAGATCTGTTATGGCCAGCGCCTCCCGGGAGTAGATCACCCCCGGCAGATTCACCCCGGGAACAGAGGGGATGATCTCACTGCTGCCTGTAGCAATAATTATCCTCTCCGCCCCGGCGGCGCGCTTCTCCCCGTCGGGCAGATACACCAGCACCCCTTTCGCCGGAAGCAGGTCAGCCCGGCCCGACCAGACAGTGACCCCCGCAGCCTTGAACAGTCCTTCCAATCCGCCCACCAGGTCTTCCACTACGGCAGTCTTGCGCTGCTGAATTCTAGCGTAATCAAAACCTATCTCACCGGTGTGAATACCGAAATCTGCTGCATGTTTAAGGTCGCGGTATAAAGATGCGCTGTAGACCAGGCTTTTGGTGGGAATGCAGCCGTGATTCAGGCAATTGCCACCCAGGCGCTCCTTCTCAATGAGCAAAGTTTTCAAGCCCAGGGCAGCCCCCCGCAGCGCTGCACTGTAGCCGCCCGGTCCTCCGCCGATAACGATAAGCTGAAAATGTTCCTGTTCCATCATGCATTACCTCCCGGAAAGTGATTCTATTTGATCCATTCTATCTTAAAAAGACGGGCAAAGCCTTCGGCGACAGCTGCAGCCAGTTCGCTCTGATCAATACGGTAACCCAGATCCAGCAGACCTGCGGCGTCGCGGCCCAAAGCCTCCAGGTAAGCCTCTTCCTGCCCGGTTCGAAGGCGCAGGATGCGTCCGTAGATCTCAGGCTGCAACTTTAGCAGGATCGCGCCGTGCTGAAGCAGAACCCCATCCCGGCGCATCTGGGCGCTGCCCACGACTTTTTTCCCATCCACCCTCAGTTCGTAAGCTGAATGCGCATCGAAACAGGAGCCGGGAGCAACTCCGGCGCCCCGGGCATTTTCCGG
>CAZQVX010000051.1:0-9047 GCA_964596845.1 uncultured Syntrophomonadaceae bacterium
CCCTGGAGCGGGCAGCCGCCGCGATAGTTAATAGTGTTGACTTGCGCATTTTAAAATCATTCCTTTGCAACCGGTTATCCCCCGGTCCGCGAGTAGGCCGGCAGCTTCAGCAGCGGCTCGCGCTCTATCTCGAAGCGGATGCCCCGGTTTACTTCCATATTGTTCTTAATGATATCAAGTCCGCTGGAGAGCAGATCAGGGTCGCCCACTGCCTGGATGATTACCGGATTGACCGTAATTAGCCGGTCGTTGACCTTGATCAGGGAACCGCTGCAGCGCACCGCCGAGGTGACCACAAGTCGCTGCCCCCCCAGGCTGATCCCTTTCGCTCCGGAGCCGAAAAGCTCGTTGATCACATCCCGGATATCGGTATCATGAATAATCGAGTTGGAAGTAGTCGCCTCGAATTCATCATAAAGCTTCACCGTGACACCCGCCCCGGTCATCTCCGCCAGGCCTGCCTCCACCCTCAATTCGTGCATCTTCAATCCGGCAGCGCGGAGTTCTTCGTTAAGGGTCTCCATCTGCTCTTCAGGATTATAGGGAACCAGGCCGGCTTTCCCTTCAGCGATCTCAATTTCCAGCCGTTTTATGGTAAAACGGTCGCGAGGCACAATCTCTTCAATTTCTGTCATCAAGGCAGGGGTTAAAACATTGGCGGGAATTGTAAAGATCTCATCTTCTGAAAAGCGAAGTGAAAAATGCACCGCTTCATCGGTCTTCTGAACCTGCTTATCCGCATTAAGCATGGTCAGAATCTGATCCATGAACATTAAATCGGCCTCCCGCAAGACGGTTTCCTGCAGTTTGCGCCCCTGTTCGAGGATCACCTTAGTCAGCTCATCATCCCGAGAAACAGCGATATCATAATTGAAACCCGCCAGGGCTTTTTTGACCTCGTCCCGCTCCAGAACTCCCAGCTCTTCGGCGAGACGGAAGCTGTATTCCGCCAGATCACGAGCTACCTCCTGCTTGGAACTGTACCTGGAAGCTGCCGTGGGAAAGGATGTCCTGAGAATATAATAGACTCCACCGGCCAAGATGGTGTTGATAATGAGCAGAAAGAGGACCACCCAGGCTATACTATTCTTGTAATAATCGTCTTTTAAAACTTTCACGGGCAAAACATACCCCCAGTATATACTTTAATTAATATCCCTATTATAGAAGTATGGGGGAAAACCCTATTATTAAATCATGAAGATTGTTAAAAAATGCTTAAGTTTTGCAGGGCTTCCCACAACCGCGGCCCTAAAACCAGGATTCCGACGAGGATGGCAAAGAGGGTGGTGAGCAGAACTGCGCCGGCTGCCACATCCTTGGCGATATGCGCCAGTCTATGCTGCTCCTCTGTGGCCAGATCAACAGTTTTCTCAATGGCTGTATTAAAGGCCTCGGCAATGATGACGGCAAATACAGCTGTTAGTATAAAAAATTGTTCCCACCTTTCCAGATGCAACAGAAAAGAGAGCAGCAGGACCGCCGCTCCGGCAGCAGCATGAATAGCCATATTCCGCTGCGTTGCGAAACAGTAAGAGAGCCCGGCAAAAGCATCCCGAAAACTGCGGATGAGGCGTTTCATTGTCTCCACTATCACCCCGCTGAAGGTTCCACCAGGCTGAGAACTTCAATCTCCTTCTGCTGCATCGCCGCTGCCCCGGCAGCGCTGTCATGCTCATAGCCCAGCAGATGCAGAAGCCCGTGGATGGTCAGGATGAGCAGCTCCCGCTCCCTGGAATGGCCGGCATCAGCTGCCTGCTCCCGGGCCTGCTCCAGTGAAATATAGATATCGCCCACAATTATCTCTGCCGTTTCTTCCTGATCCCCTGCTCCAGCCCTTTCCAGGTCGGAAGTTTCAAGCATGGGGAAAGAGAGCACATCGGTAGGGCGGTCAAGGGCGCGGAAACGCCGGTTAAGATCCTGCAGCATCTGATTATCTGCCAGAACAATAGCCACACTACCGTGCGCCAGGTGATGCTCGCTCAGCAACAAACGCGCCGCCGCAATGAGCTGCTCCTGCAATTTTTTTGCAAGCCGGCTCCCATCAATCCGATGCACCGAAATGGTCACCTGAGATCGCTCCTCTCGATCTCGGCTTTCAAGTCTATCTCCGGATATTCAATCCGGCTGTGATAGATGCCCGCCATGATCCTGACAAAGGCATCTCCGATCTGATCCAACTCCTTCAGCTTTAAATCGCTCTCGTCCATCTGGCCGCTGTTTAGCTTCTCTTTGATGATCCGCCGGATCATCCCCTCTATCCGGTTGACGGCGGGCTTGGGAAGCGAGCGAACCCCGGCTTCGATGGAATCGGCAAGCATGATTATGGCTGCCTCCTTGGTCTGCGGCAGCGGCCCATCGTAACGAAACTTCTCGGCGGAGACCTGGCTTTGATCCCCGACACTCTCCAGAGCCTGTTGGTAAAAATAGGTGATCAGTCCGGTCCCATGGTGCTGCTGGATGATATCCTCGATCGCCGCCGGCAGCCGGTGCTTGCGGGCCAGTTCCACCCCGTCCTTGACATGAAGGCGGATGATCATTGCGCTTAAGTTCGGTGAGAGCTTGTCATGCGGGTTCTGTCCGGAAAGCTGATTTTCAGTGAAGAAATAGGGGCGTTTCATCTTGCCGATATCATGGTAATAAGCGCCGACCCGGGTCAATAAAGGATCGGCATCCACCGCTTCGGCGGCGGCTTCGGCCAGGTTGCAGACCATCATACTATGGTAATAGGTACCCGGGGCCGTTGTCTGAAGCTGCCGCAGCAAAGGGTGGTTAGGATTTGATAGTTCCAGAAGAGTAATGGAGGTGGTCACCCCAAAGGTGCTTTCCAGATATGGGAGCAGCCCGATGGCAATGATAGAGGAAAGAAGGCCGCTGCCTGCACCGGCAGCAAGGGCATAGCCCAACTCCTTGAGCATTCCGCTCTCCAGATTGACGTTTCCTAAAAAAAGAAACTGCGCCAGGATCGTCGCCATATTGGTTCCGGCCACATAGATCCCCGCCTTGGCCAGGTCGCCGCGCTGGCTGACGCGGGATACAGCATAAACCGCCGCCAGCCCGCCGGTCAAGGCAACAAGCACATGACTAAGCTCCCCGCCGGTCACAAAGCCGGCCAGCAGGGCAAAAACCAGGGTCATCAACACTGCGAGGCGGTAGCCGAACATGACGGTGATGAGGATCACTCCCATGGCCACAGGTATCCAGTAACCTGAAAAATAAGCTGCCAAAACACTTGCCAAAAGGGTGACGATGGCAATAAGACCCAGCAGCAGCAGCATCTTCGGGTCCATATAAACATTGTTTACAAATTTATACAGGTATATACTTACCAGCACAAAGATAATTGATAATAGTAATAATAATCCCACCATTCCCGAGTAATCAACCTGTCTGCCCCGCAGCAGACCAAAAGTCTCAAGCTGGGCTATCTGTTTCTCGGTAACCAGCTCTCCTTCGCTGACGATGAGGGTATTGCGCTGCAGAATCACCGGTTCTACCGCCTTGCGGGCAGCTTCGCGGTTGCGGGCGGTCGCTTCGGGGTTGGCTATCATGTTCGGCTTCAACAGCGGCCCGGCCAGGGTTTCAGTCACCTGTTTCAGCTCAGCGCTGATCGGAAAAAGGGCTACCTCGCGGTTAACCTGGCGCTGCGCCATTTCCACGCCGTTAATTTTAACTCCCTGATCAAAAATTTCCCTAAGCACTAAAGAAAGGCGTTTCTCCAAATCTTCAAGGACAGCCTTCTCTGTATTAAGCGCTTTAACCGTTGATGCAGGAAGCGCTCCCTCAAAAAACGCCTGGAAGGCGGTGGTTTTTTCTTCAAGAGAGCTGTCCTGATTATCAAGAATTTCAGCAACCCGGCCGAAAAAGTCTTCGATTGCTTCTAGAGCCTCTTCTTCGACAGTAGAATTATAGTCAAAAACTTCCGGCACCGCTTCGACCGCTGCCAGGCGCAAATGCTCTGTGGTATATTCGTCTACGGCCTCTCTGGGCGCATAAATTGTCTTCGGGCTGGGCCGGCTCAGTTCAACGTAGATCCTGGCAGGCATGCAGGCAAAAACCAGGATCATATAGATGACGCTAAATACAACCACTGCCAGGGTCAGCTTTTGGGTGCGCTGATCCCATGCCGGCGGGTAATAGCCGCTGATAAGCTCTTTTATTTTAAGGTTTGTTTTCATGGTTCACTCGTTTTACCTGCCTCGTAGATCTCGTAAGCCTTGATAATGTTTTGAACCAGGGGATGCCTGACCACATCTTTTTCAGTAAGATAAACCAGGGCAATGCCCTCCACGCCGGCCAGGATCCGCGGCGCCTCAGCCAGGCCCGACTCGCGCTCCCGGGGAAGGTCGATCTGGGTAATGTCCCCGGTCACCACCGCCTTCGAACCAAACCCGAGCCGGGTCAGAAACATCTTCATCTGCTCAGAGGTGGCGTTTTGTCCCTCGTCCAAAATAACAAAAGAGTCGTCTAGAGTTCGCCCCCGCATATAAGCAAGGGGCGCCACTTCAATTATACCCCGATCCCGGTGCTTTTGAAAGAGCTCCACTCCCAGAAGATCATAGAGCCCATCATAAATAGGCCTCAAATAAGGATCGACTTTTTCTTGAAAATCGCCGGGTAAAAAACCGAGGTGCTCCCCTGCCTCAACAGCGGGGCGAGCCAGGATCAGCCGCTGCACCTGCTTTTTTTTCAAGGCATCGATAGCCATGGCCAGGGCCAGATAGGTTTTGCCCGTGCCTGCCGGGCCGATGCAAAGAACAATATCTTTCTGGCGCATGGCCTCAAGATAGCGCTTCTGACCGATGGTCTTCGGGCGGATCTGCTTACCGCGAGGCGTAACCAGCAGCAGTTCGCTGAAAAGTTCACGGACACTTTTGGCGTGTCCTTCACGGGTTAGTTTGAGGGCATACTCGAATTCGCGGCTGGTTAGAAAGTAGCCCCGGCGGATACTGCGCAGTAGTTCCTGAAACATCTGATTGAGCGGTTCCACCTCTTCTGCAGGGCCCTCGATCACCAGTTCGAAATCCTTCGGCAGCAGGCGGACCTGAAAGTTATCTTCGATGAGGTCGAAATAGCGGTCATGCTTTCCAAAAAGCTGCAGCGCTTCTTCGCCACTCTCCAGTAAAACAGTGCGGCTGACAACATTTTCAGCCAAAAGGCATCGAAACCTCCCTAAAGTCAAGGCCGGCGTGGCACCGGCGTGCTGATCTCTTCCCTTGTTTCAGCCACCGCCCGAATCCACTCGACCTCGTTCTCCGTAAACTCCTGATCATAAATAGCTTTTACAGATACGCCTTCCGGAAGCTGTGCCCTTAATTTCCGGCGGGCCTCTTCCCGGGCCAGCTGCAGCGCCTCATCCCGGGAAATCCTTTGACGATCGACCGCTTGCTCCAGATAAGCAACTTTTATTACTTCGACAGGGACAGATAGATTCCTCCATCGCCAAGTGCTGCTCCGCACCTCCTCGCGGGCCAGACTATAGGGGTTGGTGGACGGGCCCCAAAGCCGCCATTGGTTTTTTCTATTCCAGCGTAAGTGATAACTGCTGCGAGACTTCCCTGTCAGAGTTATCGTAACCTGCTCCAGCTTGAGCGGCTCCCGCGTTTCGTACCAGACCCGGGCCTCTACCTCTCCCTGCGCCCGAATCTCCCGCGCCCGGCTCTGCTGCTCCTCCGGCTCAAGAATACCCTCTTCCAGATCGGTTATTCCTTCAATGAGCAGATCGCCTTTGGATACCGTATCTCCTACATCCACCACGGCTTTGCCCTCAATAACCACGATCCTTTCAACCAAGCCGTCCTTGGAGGCAACAAGATCTGCAGGGCGATTATCCTCCAGAATCTCGGGCAGATGCTCGACAATCTCTATTTCCAGCAGAATCCCGCGCAGCCTCAACCCCGCCCAGGCGATAGCCTTGTTGCGGCGGGGCAGCTCTTCCGCCAGTCCCGGCAGATCCAGTTTCCATTTCCAGACCCCCGGGCGAATCCCCAAATCATCAACCAGGGCCAGCACTTCTTCTTTTTCCAGACGCCTGGTCCCACTGACCTGAATATACCAGACCACTGAAGTAGCCAGGTAAAGAGCCGCGATAAAGAAGAGGGCTCCTGCCACCAGGCCCCAGCGTCGGCGCAGCCGGTACTTGATAAAAGGCAGTCCCACTTTTCGGCGAATATGCAGGCGGCAGCGCGCCTTGCGAACCAGGGGGCGCAGCGCCCTGAATGAAGCCAGGCTTACAGAAAGATGCGCCTCCTCTTTCTGCTTTTGCAGATCCCAAAAACCGATCCCCCGGGCTACCGCCAGATTCAGCAGTCTTTCGACGCCCCGGCCTTCCAGAGAGATCACCACAAACCCCCGTAGAAAACGCCACCATCTTATTATAAACACCGTCTTTTCCTCCTATACTGCCTCTAAGTCTCGTAGGCCAGTTCCCGGATCACTCCCTTGATCAGGAGCTCATCCTCGAGCAGGTTTTTGATCTGGAGCCCTTCACCCTGAACGACAATTTCACCGTTCTTGACAGCGAGGCGAACCTGGTTTTCGTCGTAAATGATGACACCGCGATGGTTTTCAATACAAAGCTGGACATTACCCACCAGAGTGATACGGGGGAGATCGAGCAAAACTTCGTGGGGGAGTTCGAAAAAGTCTGCAACAACCTCTTTGAGACTCCCTTTCTTTTTTTTTCGGGACATGATCCGGCGTCTCCTTTTGATCAAGATTAAGAGCGGTATTTAAATTTATGCGCCGGACCAGGGAAATACAACTTTTGCAAATAGCGATCATTTTTTGACAGGGGCAATTTGATTACGTTAAAATGTTAACAAGTAAAACCATACCGGGTTGCACCGGTATTTATTTTGGGAGGGATTTATCTTGCGACGCCGCATAACCTGGATAATCGCCGCCGGCATTGCTGTGGTGCTTCTGGGCCTGATTGGAACCAATTTTTACCTGGATCTGCTCTGGTTCAAAGATCTGCAGTCTGAAGGAGTTTTCTGGACACAGCACCTGGCCCGCTGGGGTCTGCGCCTGGCTGCCTGGCTCGTGCTCTTCGTCTTTCTACTGGTGAACTTTCTCTTTACCCGCCGCTACATTTTAAGCTTTCCTAATCTGGCCCTGCGGGAGCAGCTATTGGCCCGCGGCTATCTTCAGCTGCTCACCCCGCGGCGCCTGACCGTCATCTTTACGATCCTCTCTGCATTCCTTTCCTTCATTTTCTCCAGCTATTTCACAGGTTATGGGATGGATCTGCTGCGTTTTATTTATGCCGCTCCCTTCAACAGCGCCGACCCCATCTTCGGCCTGGACATCTCGTTTTATGTGTTCAGACTTCCCTTCTATCGTCTCATCTACGGCTTCCTCATGATGGCTTCGGTGATAAGCCTTCTCTTTGTGGGAATCATCTATGTGATCATGAATATTCCCACTACCGCCGCCGCCGGGCGCCGCTGGGCGCTGCCTGCCGGGGGTGGACTGGGTCATATCAGCGTGCTGCTCGCCGCTGTTTTCGCCTTGAAAGCGTGGGATTATCGCCTGAAGCAGTTTGAACTGCTCCTCTCTGAGCGAGGCGCCGTTTCCGGGGCCGGATATACCGACATCCACGCCAACTATCCCGTCCTGATAATATTGATGATCCTGGCCGCGCTCATCACCCTTCTCTGCCTGGCCAACCTTTTTCTGCGCCGTTCCAGGCTGCCGCTTTACGGAATCGCAGCACTGCTGGGCATCTCCTTCCTGGGCGGTTGGGCTTATCCGGCGGCAATCCAGAACTTCTTTGTTGAGCCGAGTGAGTTCAGCCACGAGAAAGAGTACCTGGCTCACAACATCGCCTTCACCCGACAAGCCTACGGTTTGGATAAGTTCACCACCCGGCAGTACCCCGCCGGCCAAGAGCTGTCCTGGAAAGATCTCAAGGATAATCCGGGGACAATTAACAACGTGCGCCTGTGGGATTACCGCCCGCTCAAGACCACCTTCAATGAACAGCAGGCCATCCGCCCCTACTACCGCTTTTTCGATGTCGATATCGACCGCTACACCGTGGAGGGAGACTATCGCCAGGTGATGCTCTCCGCCCGCGAACTGGATAAGAGCGCTCTGGCTGAGCAGGCCCAGACCTGGGTCAACCTGCACCTGCAGTATACCCACGGCTACGGCGCCACCGCCAGCCCCGTCAATGAGGTCTCCGCCGAGGGGCTGCCCCGCTATTTCCTTGGAGATATCCCGCCGTCAGGTACGATTCCCCTGCAGAACCCCTCCATCTATTTTGGCGAGTTGACAAAAGATTACGTCATCGTCAACACCAACACCCGGGAGTTCCATTATTCCACTGCCGGAGATGAAAACACCTTTACCGTATACGAAGGCGAAGGGGGTGTCCCCCTGCATTCGTTGTGGCGGCGGCTCCTCTTCGCCCTGAAGTATGGTGAATACAGGATCCTCGTCTCCGGAGAGCTGAACAACAACAGCCGCATCCTCTTCGACCGGGATATCCATACCCGGGTTCAAAAAATTGCCCCCTTCCTGCATTACGACGGCAATCCCTACGTCGTCGTCCATGACGGGCGCCTTTTCTGGATCCAGGACGCCTATACGGTTACCGACCGCTATCCCTACGCGGCGCCGCACGGCGCAATCAACTATATCTGCAACTCCGTCAAGGTTGTCATCGACGCCTACAACGGCAGCGTTACATTCTATCTTATCGATAACGATGATCCCCTGGCTGAAAACTACAGCCGCATCTTTCCCGGCCTTTTCACCCCGGCCGAAGAGATGCCGGAAGGTCTGCTAAATCACCTGCGCTACCCCGTAGACCTCTTCGAGATCCAGTCTGACATGGTCACCCTCTACCATGTCACCGATCCGAACACTTTCTACGCGCGTGAAGACCTCTGGAACATGCCCCTGGAGCAGTACTACGGCCAGGAGCAGCAAATGGAGCCCTACTACACTATCTTGCAACTGCCCGGTTACGAGGAGGCCGAATTCGTGTTGATCCTGCCCTTCACCCCCAGCAACAGGAACAACATGATCGCCTGGATGGT
>CAZQVX010000052.1:0-8948 GCA_964596845.1 uncultured Syntrophomonadaceae bacterium
CTTTCTTTCCTGGCCCTGCCGGTAGTTCCCCACCTGAAGATAACTGACCGCGGCCTCTTCGACGTGGACGCCTTCAGCTTTATCTAGCTCCTCTATTTTTGATTTTCGTTATCCGACCTCCGACTTCTAATAGGGCAGCTGGCTGCGGTATCCGGAAAAGATCTCTTTGGCATCGGAAAGCTGCTCCGGAGAGGCGGCATCGGCGGTATACTCCCCGGTATTAAAAAGAGACTCCAAAATACGGGAGCGGTTCTCCTCGTTGCGGGAGCGGACTATCTTGATATGGTTGCAAAGCTGACTTTCAAAGGTCTCTGATAAGCCGGTGGTGTAGCCTTCGACCAGATGTTTCTCGAGAAGCAGAAGCCCCGCCAGGCGGTCGCGATCATTGATCGTGCTGTCTTTCGGTGTGGTCATTATTCCCGATTTCGGCTTACCCACCTTTTTGGCTCCGGATTTTGTGGTGAGCGTGGCGCTGGTGTCTACAGGCATTCGCTTTTACCTCCTTTATAAACTTTCAAGATAATTGTACATGTCATTGTAATTTTGCTGATGGGTGCGCCCGATATCATCAACAACCCGGCCGAAGTTTTCATCGCTCATCTGGTTGGCATGTTGATGGCAAAGCTTGGCCATATAAAGCTCCCACGAAAGATAATCCTTAATGTAATTCAGTTCTTTTGTGGTCAGATTGGTCAATTTGTAAGCACCTCCTTAACTGCGGATAGTAAACGATAGCGGAGCTATTTTAGCTTGCGCGATTTTCCGCAAAATAACCCGAATAAACCGGCGGAGGCTGTCTCGGCAGCCCCCCTCCGCCCGGTTGAACAACTACCCCTAAACTGTTAAAATTTGATCAGAGATATTTCACAATATTTTGAATGGGAGGCAGGAGAAATGGGCTTAGCAAAGGTGAGTCTGGTCAAGTTCGAAGACCGGCGGGCCAATATCCGCAGGGCTGTAGAGATGTGCGAAGGCTTTAAAGAGCTTAACCCATCGAAAAGGGTACTGCTTAAACCTAATCTAGTCATGTGGGACGAAGTCCTTCCTTTCCCCAAGTACGGCGTAATCACCACAGCGCTGGTTGTAGAAGAAATGGTTAAAATGCTTAAGGAGCACGGCTGCAACGACATTACGATTGCCGAAGCGACAACGGAAGACAAAGAGATTAACTCATCGACCCTGGCGGCTTACAAGGGGATGGGCTACCCTACGCTGGAGAAAAAATATGGAGTAAAGCTGCTTGATCTGAACCGGGGCCCTTTTAAAAAGGTTGAATTTGACGGCTTCACCCTCGATATCGCCCTTCCTGTTCTGGAGACGGACTTCTTGATCAACCTGCCCGCCCTGAAAACACATAATTCCACCAGAGTTACCCTGGGCTTTAAAAACCTGAAGGGGTGCCTGGCCCGCCGTTCCAAGATTTTTTGTCATCATCCCGAGATTCCCCTGAACCGGTTTGTACAGCGCATCGGCGAGAAACTGGCCCCGGCGCTGACCCTCATTGACGGCATCTATGCCCTCGATCGCGGCCCGGCGCTAAACGGCACTGCCCATCGTGCCGATATTCTCATCGCATCCAGGGATATGTTTGCCGCCGATGTTACCGGGACCATGATTCTGGGCATGGATCCGGCTGAGATTGGCCACCTGGCCGAGCATGCCCGGCGTCATAACTTGCCCCTGGATGGAAGCGGCATCGAGATCAAAGGTGAAAAATTGTCTGATCACATCAGGCCTTTGAAATGGGACTGGGGCTGGCTCGAGGACAACTCCGGCCCGACTGCCTTCGGCAGGATGGGCATCAGCGGGATCCGCTACCCCAAGTATGATGATACCATCTGTTCGGGATGCTCCTTTTTAAACAACATGGTTCTCATATTGCTGCTAGGCGCCTATACCGGGGAACCTTTTGATAGCTTTGAGTTCCTTACCGGCAAAGTAGCCCGCTCCGAAGGCGGCTTCAAGAAAACCTTTCTTTTCGGCAACTGCATTATTCGCGCAAATCGTGATAACCCTTGTATTAACGAGGCGGTGCCCATCAAGGGCTGTCCCCCGCGGGCACAGGATATAGTACGCGTTTTGAATGAGCAGGGGATCAATGCTGATTTCGATAATTATGTACAATACCGAAATTCTTTGGCGATGCGCTACGATGATCAGCCCCAGTTTCAGGAGCGGCATTATACTATTTCCGGTAGTGAGCAGGAAGGATCTACGAAAAGGAGCGTGTAAGATGATGACGGGGTTTAAAGTGAAGGATCTGCTTCCTCTCCCGGAGCTTCTTTCGATGCGCCGGGTACTCTGTGTGCAGGCGCATCCTGATGATGTTGAGATTGGCGCAGGCGCCACTGTGGCCAGGCTGATCCAGACTGGTTCGGAGGTGGTTTACCTTACGGTGACCGACGGCGGAGCCGGGACTACGGACTCCTCCGTCACTCCGCCTGAATTGGCCGCCATTCGCCGCCGCGAAGGGGAGGAGGCTGCCGCACTGCTGGGAGTAACCCGCATGATCTGGTTGGATTTCCCTGATGGCGCTTCTCTGCAGCTCCCCGCGGTGCGGGATAAAATCATAGAGGCGGTGCGGCAAGTCCGTCCTGAAGCGGTGATGGTAATGGATCCCTGGCTCCCCTACGAAGGCCATTCCGACCACCGGGTTACCGGCCTGGCGGCGGCGGAGGCTGTTTTATTGAGCGGTTTTCCCCATATTGCTCCGCAGCATTTTGCAGCGGAGCTGGAGCCGCATGCGCCGGCGGCGGTAGCTTTCTACAGCACCTCGCGGCCGAACACTTTTATTGATGTTACCGCAACCTGGCCCCTGAAAATAGAAGCCGTGAGCAGGCATAAGAGCCAGTTTACCCCGGAGAGCCTGGGGATGATCGGCGCTTACCTTACTGCGAAAGCGCGTGAACACGCTGCTGAAAGGGGTTTTGAGCTGGCCGAAGCTTTCAAGGTGCTCTCGCCAACGCACCTGCACATGTTCGAAGATGCCTGGCAGTGCTAAGATGCCCTTGATCATAAGCAGGCTATGTCTATGAGGGCCTCAGAAAATTTAAGCTCTCCAAGAATGGGGAGGTCCGAAAAGGTTACTGTAAATATCCCAAGTAAAAGGTTTGGGTCGGGCTTCACCCGACCCTGCACCCTTAAAGGTAAATAATTTCGATGCCATGCAAGCTAATCATTTCCTACTTTTTTGAACGAGAGGGCTTTAATAAAAGCATCCTGGAAATCGGGCCTTGTGGATAGTTCTACATGTTCGACCAGGTCGGACAGGGCAAAAGCCCGCGCGCGCTCAGTCTTCGATATCAGGGTCATTCTGGCGCCCCGTCCGGCAGCGTTGCCCACCGGGGTGATCTGCTCCAGGGGTAGCCCGGGCAGCAGCCCGATGCCCCGGGCGCTCTCTTTGCGGATGTAGTTGCCGAAAGCACCGGCCAGCAGCACCTCATCGAGATCGCTCTCTGTAAGCCCCGCCTCTTTAAGCAGAATTTGCAGGCCGGCGTAGATAGCCCCCTTGGCCAGTTGCAGTTCGCGCAGATCGGACTGGGTTAGCAGGATCTCTTCGCTTCCTTTTCCGGCCAGGAGAAACTCGAAACCGCCTTTGCCGCGGCGCAGCCGTGATTTCAGCTGTGGCGGCAGCTGTGCCCCGGTTGTCTCCGGATCGACCAGGCGTCCGGAGGGATCGATCACGCCTGCGTCCAGCAGCGCTGCAGCAGCATCGATGAGGCCGGAACCGCAGATACCCCGTGGTGCGGCGTTACCGATTATCTCCAGCACCACCTCGCCCTCCTCGATCCGGACCGCTTCGATCGCCCCGTCCGCAGCCCGCATGCCGTGCTTGATCTGGGCCCCCTCGAAAGCCGGCCCCGCAGCGGTAGAACAGCTCAGAATCCTTCCCCCGGCGGCCAGAGCCAGTTCACCGTTTGTCCCGATATCGATCACCGCACAGCGATCGCGGCGCTGATCCAGTCCGGTGGCGAGGATTACCCCTACTGTGTCGGAACCGACGTAACCGGCGATATTGGGCAGGACCGTGACCTCCCCCACGGGGTTTATAGCCAGCCCTATTTCAGCAGCCTCCATGGTCAGGGGGCGGCGATAGGCCGGGATAAATGGAGCCGGAGCCAGGTAGGTCGGGTCAATACCGAGAAAAAGATGGCTCATGGTGGTGTTGCCCACCGCTACAGCCTCGTAAATCTCTTGCGGTTTGATGCCTGCTTTCTCGGCCAGGTTTTCGATGATCTGATTCAGGGCTTCCATCACCTTGCGCTGCATTTTTTCCAGGCCGTTTTCTTCACCGGATGCATAAGTGATCCGCGAGATCACATCGGCACCGTAAACATTCTGGGGATTGGTTGCCGCCCCCACAGCCAGCGCTTTACCGCTGTTCAGATCGTGCAGCGAACCCATGATCGTGGTGGTGCCGATGTCAAAAGCCATTCCAAAAAGCCGATCTGCCGTGCGGCCGGGTTCCACGGCTAAAAGTTTCTCTGCAGTCAGCACTGCAGTGACCGCGAAGCGCTCCTGGCGCAAGATCTTGGGCAGAGCGGGAAGGAGGCGGGGCGATACCTCGACGCCGTTGTCGGGCAGCGCTGCGAGCAGCCTTTCTAAGTCCGGAGTTTGATCCTGCACCGTGGGCCGCTCCAGGGTAAGCGCAATCTTACTTAAAGCAGGCTCGGGCTTGACTGCGCTGTCGTCTTCCGAAAGTGAAATTTTTCTCCGAAAAGCGTCGCTTTGTTCCGGCACCTCCACGAAAGCCTCTTCTGAGGCAGCCCTCTGGCAGGCAAGAGCCCATCCGGCCTTCAACTCGCCGGACGATAAAAATTTCTTTTCTGCTCCGGTGGGCGGAGCAGGGTTATTCTGGGTGAGTTTCACCTTACATTTTCCGCAGGTGCCCTTGCCGCCGCAATTACCCTCGACGGCTACTCCGGCGCGTGCGGCAGCCTCCAGAAGGCTAGTCCCCTTTTCCACCATCACTTCCGTTGTTTGGCCCGCTGCTGTCACAAAGCTGATCTTAATTTTCATCTTTTGCCACAACTCCATTAAGTTTTGATTTAGCTAGCTTCCTTCATGTTTTTTAAGGGCTGCCGCAGCGATAAAGCCTGCCGGCTTATAATCAACCGCCCGAATCAGCGAGGGGTAGGGGTTCAGAAAAAAGGCCCAGTGTTTCCATGCTCACCCCGGCGCCCGCTTCGATAACCGCAAAATCATCGTCCCATTCCCCCAGCAGCGCTTTATGAATGAGGCCCAGCGAACCGGCAATGATCTTGTGCTTGAGGCCGAGAGTAGAGGCTAGGTCCTTCGTTTGCGGCAGTACATCGGCCAGGTTGTAGGCGCCCGTCTCGATCACATTGAGATTTTTATAGTTACCGAGCATTATGCGGTAGATCTCGCGGGTGCGCTCCGATCCGTATTTGCGCAGGCAGTAGCGGTATTCGTTCCAAAGGTTGTTTTCGTGGCGCAGCCAGCCTTTGGTCAAATAATAAGCCATCGCTTCTGCGCTCAGCGTGTTGCGGTTTTGATTACCCCCCAGAAGCAGAGAAATGCAGTCGTCGACGCGGGGGATCACCAGGCGGCACCTGGCCGAGGTTAAGCCGAGCAAGGCATTGCCGCAGTAGCCAAAGAGCAGCAGGATATTGGCCGGATCACTACTTTCCTCGAGGGCATAAATCTCGTCTTGGAGGTGGCTGCGTAATTTTTCCGGAGAGTTGTGCAGTCCCGACTCAATCCAGCGGATGGGGATCTGTGAGTTAACCTCTGCGGCTGAACACTTGATCTCATCAACAATTGTTTCGCAGGCCAGGGCGACAGTTTTCAAGGTCCGGCCCCCTTTTCTAAGCGTGTTGTGGAATCTTAACTTTATCTTAGCACCACTTTTTCAGGCGGTCAATTTACTGTTGCCGGATGCCGGGCAGGGGGCTGTGTTGAAAAGGATGCAATCAGCTGTCCCGCAAGGGAAATTTTCGGCTATGTATGAACAGCCCCTTTTTTCTTATGCTATAGGTAGAGGAGATAGAAGATGCCGGCTTCGCAAATTCAGGGGGTAAAATAATATGTTTGTAGTAATGTTCCGGACGCTGATTCTCTTTGCCCTGGTGATTATCTCCATGCGGATCATGGGTAAACGGCAGATCGGCCAGCTTCAGCCCTATGAGTTGGCTGTTCTTATCATGGTATCCGCGCTGGCGGCCATCCCTATGGAGGATATCGCCATTCCCCTTTTCAACAGCATCATCCCCATTATTCTGCTGGTGGTCTTTCAGGTAGTGACATCCTACGCCGCTCAGAGAAGTGAAAAAGTGCGCTCAGTTGTCTGCGGGAGGCCCAGCATCATCATCCAGAACGGCAAGATTATTGAGTCGGAGCTGCGCGAAATGCATCTAAATATCAACGACTTGCTTGAGCAGCTGCGCATCTGTGGCTTCCAGAATATCACTGACGTTGAGTTCGCTATTTTTGAAACCAATGGTGATCTCAGTGTGATCCCCAAATCGCAGTGCCGGCCGCTGCAGCCGCGCGATCTGCAGATCGAAACCCAGTACGAGGGCGTGCCTCATCCCCTCATTGTTGACGGCAATGTCAATCATGAGAACCTGGGCAAGACCAGGCTGGACCTGCTCTGGCTAAAGAATGAACTAAAAAAACTGGGCATTGGGAGTTTCAAAGAGGTTTTATTCGCCAGCCTGGATACAGAGGGGCAGCTCTATGTGCAGCGGAAGGAGGATTCAAAAAATAGATGAAAACAATCTGGATTGCGGCAGCCCTGTTCCTGGCTGTCCTGGTCGGCGCCGCGGCCCTTTTTGCCTGCACTTCGGCTTTGCATAGCCAGCTTCAGGAAAGCCTGGGTCGGATGCACAAAGCCGTTGAAGCAGAAGACTGGGAGGCGGCAGGCCGGGAATCGAAGCAACTTCAAAAAATATGGGCCCGGACCGATGCAGCCTGGACTCCCATCATGGATCACCGCCAGGTGGATCGCCTGGACGAATCGCTGACCAGGGTGATCAAGCTGGTTGAATTGCGCAGCCGGGAGGATCTTCTTATTGAAGTAGCCATGGCCATGCGCATGGCCGTAAGAATAAAAGATACCGAAGTGCCTTCGATCCGAAACATTTTTTAGAACCCTGTAGTAAAGGTTGCCGCAGGTGTAAGGTTGCTCTCGAATTTACGCCGCGCAGACGCTTTCTGGAAAAGCCCTGCGCGGAGTAACGGGAGCCCCAACTTCACGCCCTTTAAAGCTATTTTTCTGCCTCACAATCCCATGAGCGTGCGGGCAAACTGAAAGTAAATCAGCAAGCCGACAGCGTCTGCTACAGTTGTAATGAGTGGGGAGGAAAATACAGCGGGATCCAGCCCCAGTCTTTTGCCGATGACAGGCATGATTGCGCCGAGGGTGGAGCTTACAGTGATAATAACCAGGATGGTGGCGGCAACCGTGAAGCCCAAATTGGAGGGGCTGCCCAGCATCATAGCCCTCAAATAGGTGATCCCGGCCATGGGCAGGGCCAGGGCCAGCCCCAGGCGCATCTCGCGCCAGACAACTTTTAAAAAGTCGCCGGCGCGGATCTCCCCGACAGCCATGGCCCGGATCACCAGGGTTGCAGTCTGGGTGCCGGCGTTTCCGGCAGTGTCGACGAGCAGGGGGATAAAAAAGGAGAGCGCCACCACTTGTGTGAGCAAGCCTTCGTAATAACGCAAGATATTCCCGGTAAAGGCTTCCGCCACAAAGAGCACCAACAACCAGACGATCCGTTTGCGGAAGAAGGTGGCCAGGCCTGTTTTAAAATAGGGGGTTTCTACCGGTTCGCTGCCGCCGAGCAGGTGGATATCCTCGGTGGCCTCTTCTTCGATGACGTCGATGACATCGTCTACTGTGAGCACGCCCACCATTTTACCGCTGCTGCTGATCACCGGCAGGGCGATAAGGTCATAACGGGCAACAAGCTGGGCCGCCTGCTCCTGGTCCAGTTCTGCCGGTACAGTGATCAATTTTTGGATCATGATTTCCTCCAGCCGTGTCGCCGGATCGGCGAAGATGAGCTGCCTCAGAGAGAGGACGCCCACCAGTTCGCCCAGGGGTCCGAGAATATAAATATAGTTATATAGTTCTGCGGTTGAACCCACCTTACGCAAGTGCGAAAGGGTCTGCTCCGCCGACCACCAGCGGCGGGCGGCAATGTATTCCACCGACACAAGGCTGCCGGCGCTGTTTTCCGGGTAGGACATCTGGTCACGGATCTGCCCGTGAAAAGGCTCTTGCAGCAGCGCGAAGAGCTGCTCGGTCTGGCGGGGATGCAGTGCTGTAAAGAGCTCCACCACCGCATCACTGGACATGAGATTCAAAATTTCTGCTGTGGTTTCCTGTTTCAGGTGATCGAGAAAATGGTATTGTTCAACAGGTTCAAAATGTTCCAGTGTTTCTGCGGCTGCTTCCGGGGGGAGAGCCGCCAGGAAAAGAAGCTGATGATCGTAGTCCAGATCGCTTAGCAGCAGGGATAAATCGTACGGCTGCAGTTCAGAGACCAAATCGCGTAAAGCTGATAGCGATCCCTTGATCCCTAGCTGGGCGCAGATCTGTTCGACGAGGGTGACATCGCGTATGGACATGAAAAGAAACCTCCTTTGTGGGGCGCTGGAAGAAGCGCTGCTGTTTCAGCAAAATAAAAGCCGATCAATTGAGTGCAACTAGAATTGGGAATATCGTCCGCTTCCACAGTCCCACCTCCCTTTTCATGCCGCTGCCGTCCCGATGCCGACGATATGATCATATTATCTCTCCGGGGGCTTGGCAATAGTTAAAAATAAAAAAGGGTAAAAAATAGCAACCCTTTTTCAGGGTTGCCTGGTGCGCCCGCAGGGATTCGAACCCCGACTTCAGGCTCCGGAGGCCTGCGTGATATCCCTTTCACCACGGGCGCATAATTATCTGCATGAAAAATCATATCACTTCAACCCGG
>CAZQVX010000053.1:0-2016 GCA_964596845.1 uncultured Syntrophomonadaceae bacterium
GACGCCGGGCTGTAGCCGCAGCCGATAGCCTTAAAGACCGCCTCCTTGGCGGCAAAACGGGCCGCCATGGCCGGAAAAAGGGCTCGCCGGGGCAGAAGCAAGGTGATCTCGGCAGTGCTGAAAAGCCGCCTCAGAAAACGCTCCGGGCGGCGGCGATAGGCCCGCTCGATCCGGGCGATGGAAACCAGGTCAACCCCCACAGCGGCAATCATGAGGCCACCCCTTTCCCATTTCTACCTGCTAATATACCCCAGATCAGAATGTCTGCGCAATAAAGCTTTTTTATAAAGCTTTTTTATCTTGCATTTGCCCGGATAATATGTTAATCTCGAATCGAAATTTGCCCTGCCATCGGCTGGGAATTTAGGAGGTAACTGATTTAATGCAAGGTCGGGTAAAATGGTTTAACCCCCAAAAGGGCTACGGGTTCATTGAGGTCGAGGACGGCAAAGACGTATTCGTTCATTATTCGGAAGTCAAGGAAGAGGGATTTAAAACGCTGGAGGAAGGCCAGGAAGTTGAATTCGAGATTGTCGAAGGAAACCGCGGGCCCCAGGCTGCAAACGTAGTCAAGTTATAGGTTCGGGCAAGCCTGGATCAAAAACTGCTAACGTTTGAAATCAAAAGCCGGTTTAAACACCGGCTTTTTTAATTTTAGTCCGGCCATAGAGAGCGGAGCAGCTTTCTGGCCCGATAGAGCCGCGATTCGATTGTTTTTACAGGGACGCCCGCTTCCCCCGCCACTTCCCGGTAGGTAAAGCCGTCCAGGTAGTGGCGCCGCAGCGCCTGCCGGTAGAGCGGAGGCAGGCGGTCAAGGTAGCGGTAGAGACATTCGGCTTGCTCCTTGGCCAACAGCAGCGGTTCGGGCTCTCCCTCCCGGGAGGGGATCAGGGCCAGTGGAGCATCGTCATCAAGAAGATAGTAGTGCTCATCCCGGCGGCGGCGACGAAAATCGATGGCCTTGTTTACAGCGATCCGCAGCAGCCAGGTGGAGAAACTGGCTTCACCCCGGAAACGCCCCAGGGATCTGTAAGCCTGCCAGAATGTCTCCTGGACCAGATCTTCCACTTCCGGGCGGGGTCCCACTATCCTAGAGATCGCCGCTGTCACCCGCCCCTGATATTTCTCCATCAGGCCCCGATAGAGCTCTCTTTTGCCGGCAAGAACCGCCCTGACCATACCCTGATCCTCGATGCAAACCAACCCCGCAGCTCCCGTATTGTTCTATATAGTTAGACGGGTTCCGGGTTTAATATACCTCCTGCGGGGGCAGATCCGGAGAGACGGCGCCTATTCCGGCAGGCTCTGCAGCAGGCGCAGGCCCCAGAGGAGCGGCGTGATCCGAATTTCCTTTCCGGCCAGAGCATCGCGGAAAAAGCCCATGGCTATCGCAGTGCGCGCTTTAAGCATGGCCTCGCCGGCTTCTGCCGAGGCCAGCGCCGGGGCGCCCATGTAGGGCTTCATCCGCGGATCGCCCACCCAGGCCAGAGTGGCGGCAAGATGCTTCATATCCTCGCCCAGGGTACGTGAAAAAAGGCCGGCTACGCCTCCGAGAAAAAGAAGCGCCCTGGCTGAAGGGGGCGGCAGAGAAGGTTCTACGGATCGCCAGGCTTCCCGGACCTGATGGGGCTCCGCCTTCAGCATGAGCGAGGTTTCGTTGGTCCCTGCATGGGCATCGGCATCATCGCCACAGTTGCCCGGCTGCAGGCCTGTTGCTTTCAGGAAAGCGGGATCATGCTGGACCATGAGGCGAAATTCGTGGTTGAAAGAGTTGACCAGGTAGAAACGGTATTTGCTCCAGGCCCTGCGCGAAGCCGCCTCGGTGGCCATCTGGTGCCGCGGGCCGCCGTGGTTGTCAGCCAGGAAGAGATAGCGGAAGCCCTGCGCCGCCAAGCCCTTAGCGTAAGCCAGCAGCACTTTTCTCAGCAGGGGGGCCGGCACCGAAAGCGATCCCCTGATGGGCAGAGCATCGGAGCCCAGGTAGAGAGGGGGCAGCTCTACAAGGGTGTAATCAGG
>CAZQVX010000053.1:2116-8797 GCA_964596845.1 uncultured Syntrophomonadaceae bacterium
GCAGAGCATCGGAGCCCAGGTAGAGAGGGGGCAGCTCTACAAGGGTGTAATCAGGATACTCCTCAAGCAAAGCGGCCGCATAGCGCCGCACCAGTTCTTCTGAGACAAAGACATCGGTGCCTAGAGGCAGGTGGGGGCCGTGAACCTCGATGGGGCTCACCGCCATGAGAAAAATGGTCTTCTCTCGATCCAGGGCTTCAACCTCAGGGAGCGACATCCGGACATAGGAAAGCAACTCGATCATGGGAAACACCTCCGGTAGAGCTTATTGTATTCTGGGGGTAATAATTCCCGATGAAAAGGCTCCCCTCCTGCCCCCCGCCCAAAGAATCCGGGCGGCATTGGCGATAGCCAGCAGAGCTACCCCCACATCGGCAAAGAGGGAGCCCCAGATTGAGGCGAAGCCCAGGGCGGCTGCGGTGAGAAAAAGCGCTTTTACCCCCAGAGCCATAATAATATTCTGAATCACGATACGGTGCGTGAAGCCGGAGATGCGCATCGCCGCGGGGATCTTGGAAAGTTGATCATCCATGATCACCACATCTGCGGCTTCGATGGCTGCGTCTGAGCCGGCCCCGCCCATGGCGATACCGATGTCGGCCCGGGAAAGAGCGGGGGCGTCGTTCACCCCGTCTCCCACATAGGCGAGCCAGCCCCCCGCAGATTTAGCTTCCCTTAGTAGCCCTTCCAGATGGGCTACCTTCTTATCAGGCATAAGTGATGCGTGAACCAGATCGACTCCGGCCCGCCGCGCGGCGTCCTCCGCCGTAGCGGCGCTGTCACCCGTCAGCATGACTGTTTGGCGCACCCCCAAATCTTTTAGCTGCTGCAGAGCGGGGGCCGCCCCGGGACGGACAATATCCCCTACCTCCAAGGAGCCGGCATAGCGGCCATCCACGGCAACATGAACCGCACTCTCCGGTAAAACACCGGGAAGCGCCCTGATCTGCTCCCCTTCCAGCAGGCGCAAATTGCCGGCCAGAACGGTCCGCCCCTGCACCTTTGCTTTTACCCCGAGCCCCCCCTTCTCCTGGTATGAACTGACCGCTTCGCGGCGCAGGTCACCCGGATAGGCTTCCCTGATGGAGCGAGCCAGAGGATGGGTGGAGTAAGCTTCAGCATGAGCGGCCCATTCCAGAAGCTCCGGCTCGCTTACTCCCAGAGCGGGCGTGATCCGATCTACCCGAAAAATACCTTCAGTGAGGGTGCCCGTTTTGTCAAAGGCGACAATCCTGACCTTGCGGAGAGCTTCCAGGTAGTTGCCCCCTTTTACCAGGATACCCCGCCTGGAGGCGGCGGCAATTCCCGCCAGGTAACCCAGGGGGATGGAGATAACAAGTGCACAGGGACAGGAGATTACCAGAAAAACCAGGGCGCGGTAGATCCAGGTGCGAAAATCGGCGCCGGTTATTACCAGCGGAGGCACGGCAGCCAAAAGCAGCGCCCCGGCCACCACTGCCGGCGTGTAGCGACGGGCAAAAGCGGTCATGAAACGCTCCGCCGGAGCCTTGCGCACCGCAGATTCTTCTACCAGCCGGTATATTTGAGCCAGGGATGATTGGGAAAAAGGCCGGCTCACCCTGATCCGCAGCAAACCAGGCCCATTCACCGCGCCGGCCAGGACCGGATCACCCGGCGCCACCTCCTGTGGGATCGCCTCACCGGTCAGCGCTGCATTGTTGACAGCAGATGTTCCGGCTGCAACCTCACCGTCGAGTGCTATTTTCTCGCCCGGCTGGACCAGAATCAGCTCCCCCGGCCGGACCGCCTCGGGATTTATCCTCTCCACAGACCCCTCCGAATTTACGAGGTTTGCATAGTCCGGTTTAGTTTCCATCAGCGCGGCGATGGAGCGGTGAGAGCGGCACACAGCAGCCCCCTCCAGCAGTTCTCCCAGGTTATAAAGAATCATGATCGCCGCCGCCTCGGGAAAATCGCCTATGGCGATTGCACCGGCGGCGGCAAGGGTCATAAGGAAATTTTCAGTGAGGAAAAGCCTCCCCCTGATCCCCTGCAGCGCTTTCCCTATGGTTTTTGCCCCGGCCAGGGCAAAGGCGAGCAAATAGAGGGCCTCTTTGAATTTGGGGAGCGACACGGAATAAGGCAGCAGCGGCAGCAGCAAAGCAAGCAAAAACAGGGCTGCCGCAGAGAAAAGCAGCACCTGAGATCCCATATGAGCAGATTCCCGCACGGCGGCAGAGCTATTCTTAGAGCCTGCAGGCGCCGGCGCAAGCCGCAGTCCGCTATCACAGGCAAAGCATCCGCCGGCGCAGCCCGATCTGCTCATCAGTCCTTCGCCTCCTTTGATCCATCTGAAATATGGCCCACATGCTCCAACCCCTGCTCAAAAAGGGAGAGAACATGGGCATCATCCAGAGAATAAAAGGCCATCTTTCCCTCCTTGCGGTATTTCACCAGCCTGGCGTCCCGCAGCACCCGCAACTGGTGGGATACCGCTGAACTACTCATCTCCATCAAGGCGGCCAGGTCACAGACACAGAGTTCCTCTTTGGATAAGGCATCAAGGATCTTGATCCTGGTGGGATCCCCCAGCACTTTGAAGGTGGTAGCCAGCCGCTGCACCGCCGCAGGCGACATCATCCGCCGCCCAATTCTTTTCACCGACTGCTTGTTCACACTAAATGTATCGCAGCTGCCTTCTTCATGATCTCTATGCATAGCACTCGTCACACCCTTGAATATATGTTCAATTGTTCACCTATATTATATGGGTAAATCGGCCCCCGAGCAAGCCCCTAAAAAAGTTAGTGAACTCAGGTTCTTGACGCCTCAGTTCACTAACTTTTTACGTTCGGGGAGGATTTAGTTACTCTGGTGCCCGGCACCAAAGTAACTAACTTTTTGCCGGGAAGTGATATGTTAGAAGTTGTGCCGCTCTCCCGGCTGCAGGATGATGCAGGCCGAAGAGCTCTGCTGCTCCACCTTCTCCTTGAAGACGGTGGGGTCCGCTTCAATGAGAGGCCAGGTGTTGTAATGATAGGGAATGACCTGGCGCGCATTCAGGAATGAGGCGGCAACGGCAGCGTCATCGATACCCATGGTGTAATTGTCGCCTATGGGCAGAAGAGCCAGATCGAGCTTATTCAGCTCCCCGATAAGCTTCATATCGCCGAAAAGACCGGTGTCACCGGCGAAATAGATCTTCTTATCACCGTATTCAACGATGAAACCGCAGGCGTGTCCCCCGGCAATGCCGGCGCCGTGGAGAGCCAATGTCGTTTTGACCGACCCGAAGGGAAAAAGGTGGCCGCCGCCGATGTGCAGGGCATGGGCGCGGCAGCCCTTGTCCTGGGCGGCCTGGGCTATCTCCGCAGTGGAGATGATAAGGGCATCGTTTTGGGCGGCGATGTCATAAGCATCGCCCAAGTGATCTCCGTGTGCATGCGAAATCAGGATGAAGCCGGCCCTGATCTCCTGGGGTCTGACTTTAGCAACCGGGTTGCCGGAGATGAATGGATCAAAGAGCAGAGTCTCCCCGCCTTCTTCCTCCAGTAAAAAGCAGGCGTGACCTAAAAACTTAAGTTCTGGCATCAAAATACCTCCTGAATAGATGTTCATCCACAAAGCTATTTTATCATAGATCTCACCTGACGCCCCGTCACACCTTCACACTTTACTCTCTTGAGTTATAAACCAAAAAGAGGGGCCTCTCCATACTGTCGGAGAGGCCTTGCAGATCATGGAAAAGCTAATGCTACTTTTTTCAGGTAGCGGGTGCCGGGCAGGGTACGCAGAGCACATCACAGGGAGAAAGCTTACTCGGATCGGTAATCTGCGGATTGGCGGCGATGAGTGCATCCAGAGTTACCCCGTAGCGCTGCGCAATAAAGAACATTGTATCCCCCGCCTGCACCGTGTACTGCCCCTGGAAACCGGGCGGACAGGATGTAGGTACGCGTCCAGGTTTGGCGCAGGGCACGCAGAGTACATCGCAAGGGAAAATCTGGCTGGGGTCAGTGATATGGGGGTTGGCGGCAATGAGTGCGTTTAGGGTTACCCCGTAGCGCTGCGCAATTGACGACATGCTATCACCGGCTACAACGGTGTAACGGCCCTGGAAACCGTGCGGGCAGGAAGCCGGCACGCGGCCTTGATGAGGCGGCGGCCCACTAACGGGCACGCAAAGCACATCACAGGGGAAAATCCGGCTGGGATCGCTGATCTGCGGGTTGGCGGCAACAAGGGCATCCACTGTAACCCCGAAGCGCTGTGCAATGGTGAACATGGTATCACCTGCCACTACAGTGTAACGGCCGTGGAAACCGGACGGGCAGGATGTGGGCACACGGCACGGCGGAGGCGGAGGCGGCGGCCCACCGCCGGGAACACAGAGCACATCACAGGGGAAAATCAGGCTGGGATCACTGATGTGCGGGTTGGCGGCAATAAGGGCATTGAGGCTGACCCCGAAACGCTGCGCAATAAAATACATGGTATCGCCGGCCACAACGGTGTAGCGCCCCTGGAATTTGGGCGGGCAGGAAGCAGGCTTCCGGCACTTGGCAGGCGGTGGACCACCACCGGGCACGCAGAGCACGTCTCCCGGATAGATTACGCTGGGATCACCGATCTGCGGGTTGGCGGCAATGAGCGCATCGAGGGAAACCCCGAACCGCTGAGCGATAAAGTACATCGAATCGCCGGGTACAACGGTGTAACGACCCTGGAAATCGGGGGGACAGTAAGCCGGTACCCGGCCCCCACCCTTATGCCACATGCCGGTAAAGGTGATGGAATCAGAACCGCTGCTGTAATGTCTGACCATGAGGCAAGACCTCCTTTCAATATGATATTGAATGAAGGAGGTAATCAGAAAACTGCAGTATCCCATGTCACCTCGCTCACTCGGTATATTATATGCGCGCTTGCTTTAACGGTTAATGAATTGGCGGAGTCCCAAAGTAATGACGGGAATTGTATAGTGATGGCGGCCACCTGGAATTACTGGAGCCTGCAAAACATGAATTCCTTGCAAAATAAACGGCCGGGCATTAAGCCGGGCCGCAAAGATGATCGTGTTTTTGTGCTCTGTTTCTACAGACGAACCTGCCCGGTAGCAGTGATCTTCACCAGGCTGTGGGAAAAGGAGGCGCCGGCAAGTTCGCCCCCGGCAACATGAAGAAAAAGCTCCGTTGTATCAGGGCCGCCCAGTTGAATAGAGCCACCCGCTTCAAGATTCAACTTGACTATGCCCTCGCGTAAACCCCGGTGCTGCTGTAATTCGCCCGAGAACAGCAGCGCCGCCCCCAGAGCAATGCTGCCGGTACCGCAGGCAGGTTCAAAATAGTTCTGCGGTATGCAGTGCGGAAAAAGAACACGCAGGTCGCCCGATCTTTCCGGGTTCCAGTCGTACAGAACAAAGTAATAATCACACTCGCCTGTTTCTTGATGAAATTCATCCTGGATTCGGCTGAGCAAATCTCTGGTCGAACTATCCCATCTTACAAAGTCTACCGCGGGATAAGTCTCTTTGATCTTATCGGCGTTGGCCACCAGCACCACCCCGACCTGGCAGGCTTCAATACCCTCAAGCACCCGGGAGGCTATACCTTTCTTACGGCATTCGTTAAGAAAAGCGCCCATATCTGTAATGATCCGCTGGACCTTACCCCCGGCAACATGTATATCTAAGGAGGTGAGACCGGCTTCGGTTTCGATGACCACCCTGGTAACAGGTTCCTCTATTTTAATTTTGAAATGATCCCCCAGGTCCGTTTCCACCAGGGCTTTGCCCAGGACCTGGGTCATCCCTCCACAGGCACTGATAAAAGAGGGCAGTGTCGGTTCGCTGATTTTGATCTTCAGGTCGGCCCCGCTGTCTGCCCGATAAAGGATGCCGCATTCGTGACACCAGAGGTAGTTCGCACCCAGCGCCTTTACCGAAAGTCCAAGTTCCCGCCCGGCCGGCAACTGCTCCCCATAGAGAAGGAGAATCGTATTACCGCCCATATGCCCTTTGATAAAATCGAGCTGCACAGTTACCCCTCCCCCTGAGTATTATAGCTGGCCAATCAGGCGCCGCCCCGCCTCGCGGTCCACCATAACCGTAACCCGGGGATGAGCCTGCAATAGCGACGCCGGCACCTGTGTTGTAAGAGGCCCCCTGATGGTGTCCCTGATCGCCGCCGCCTTGTTTTCGCCCGCAGCCAGAAGCAATATGCGGCGCGCTTTCATGATCGATCCCATGCCCATGGTCAGCGCCATGCGAGGGACATCTGCGGTCCGATCAAAAAAACGGCTGTTGGCGGCAATGGTTGCGTCGGACAGTCTAACCGGGTGGGTGCGGGATTGCAGTAAATCGGCGGGCTCGTTAAATCCGATATGCCCATTGGTGCCGATCCCCAGGATCTGCAGATCGATCCCCCCGGCCCGCCTGATTTTTTGCTCATAACAGCAGCATTCGGCTGCCGCATCGACGGGATCGCCATCCAAAATATGCGCATTTATAGGGTCTATCCCTACCGGTTCCCAGAAGTTCTTACGCATGTAGCAGTAGTAGCTTTGGGGATCATCTTTTTTGATCCGGTAATACTCGTCCAGGTTGAAGGTGGTGACCCCGCTAAAATCCAAAAGTTCCAGCTTGGCCATAGCGGCCAATTCACGGTAAAGGCCCAGCGGGGTGGAGCCGGTAGCCAGCCCGAGCACCGCCGCCGGGTTTGA
>CAZQVX010000054.1:0-3539 GCA_964596845.1 uncultured Syntrophomonadaceae bacterium
CAAACGCCGAGGGGAGCCGCCTGACTTCGTCGGTGGTGGCCTTTACCAAGGACGGACAGCGCCTGGTGGGGCAGGTGGCCAAACGACAGGCCATCACCAATCCCGAGAGGACGATCCTCTCCATTAAGCGGGAAATGGGAACAGGGCACCGGGTGGAGATCGATGGAAAGAAACTCACGCCCCAGGAAATCGCGGCGATGATCCTGCAAAAACTGAAGAACGACGCGGAAAGTTACCTTGGGGAGAGTGTGACCCAGGCTGTGGTGACGGTGCCGGCCTACTTCAGCGACAGCCAGCGCCAGGCCACGAAGGATGCCGGAACCATTGCCGGGCTGGAGGTGCTGCGCATCATCAATGAACCCACCGCGGCTGCTCTGGCTTACGGTCTGGACAAAAAAGGGGAACAGAAGATCCTTGTTTTTGACCTGGGCGGCGGCACCTTCGACGTCTCTCTGCTGGAACTGGGCGACAATGTGGTCGAGGTGCTGGCCACCAGCGGTAACAACCGCCTCGGGGGCGATGATTTTGATGAGCGGATTATGAATTACGTAGCTGATGAATTCAAAAAAGACCAGGGGATCGATCTGCGTCAGGATCGGATGGCCATGCAGCGCCTCAAGGAGGCGGCGGAGAAGGCGAAGGTGGAACTCTCTTCTGTTACTTCCACCGACATCAACCTGCCATTTATCACGGCTACCCAGGCAGGCCCCAAGCACCTGGAGATGACCCTGACCCGGGCCAGGTTTGATGAACTCACCGCGGATCTGGTGGAGAAGACCATGGGGCCGACCCGGCAGGCGCTCTCCGACGCCGGCCTGGAGTCGGGACAGATAGATGATATTATTCTGGTGGGCGGCTCCACGCGCATCCCCGCCGTGCAGGAGGCTATCCGGCGTCTTTTAGGCAAGGAGCCGCATAAAGGGGTCAACCCCGATGAGGTGGTGGCCTTAGGCGCCGCCTACCAGGCGGCGGTGCTCGCCGGCGAGGCCAAGGATATTCTGCTGCTCGATGTGACCCCGCTTTCACTGGGCATCGAGACGCTGGGCAATGTCTTCACCAGGATTATCGATCGCAATACTACCATTCCGGCGAACAAAAAACAGGTTTTTTCCACAGCCGCCGACAACCAGACGAGCGTGGAGATCCATGTGCTGCAGGGTGAGCGGACTCGCTCCTTTGATAATAAAACCCTGGGCCGCTTCATGCTGGACGGGATTCCGCCGGCGCCGCGCGGGGTGCCTCAGATCGAGGTGAATTTTGATATTGATGCCAACGGGATTGTCAATGTATCGGCAAAAGATCTCGCTACAGGGAAAGAACAGCATATCACCATCACTTCGTCCGGAGGGCTGGACAAAGATCTGATCAACAAGATGGTCCATGACGCCGAATCCTACGCCGAAGACGATCGCAAGTGGCAGGAGCTGGCCGAGGCTAGAAATAAGGCTGACGCCCTGGCCTACCAGGCGGAGAAAACACTGAAAGAACTCGGCGACAAGGTTGAACCGGCCAAAGCCGAAGAGGCGCGCCAGGCGGCGACGGAGCTGCGGGAAGCGGCTCGCGGCGAGGATCTGGAGAAAATCAACCAGGCTACTGAAAAGTTGAACGGCTATCTCCATGAATTCTCGGCAAAGCTTTACGAGCAGGCCCGGGCCCAGCAAGAAGGTGCCGGCGCCCCCGGCGGGGATCAGGGGCCGGCCGGTGAGGAGCGGCCTGCAGATCAGGATGAAAATATTGTTGATGCCGATTATAATATTAAAGACGACGAAAACAGGTAGCCCGCCCGGGATGGGGGATTAAATGGCAGGGGAAAAAAGAGATTATTACGAGGTTTTGGGTCTAGAGCGGAGCGCTTCGCCCGAGGAGATTAAGAAAGCCTATCGCAAGCTGGCGCGCAAGTATCACCCGGACTTTAACAAGGGCGATCCAGGCGCGGAGCAGAAGTTCAAAGAGATCAACGAGGCTTACGAAGTGCTTTCCAATCCCCAGGAGCGGGAGCGATATGATCATTTCGGCCATGATGCCGGTTTTAGCGCCGGCAACGGCTTTGGCGGCTTCGGCGGGTTCGAAAGTATCTTTGAAGATTTTTTCGGCGGCATGGGGGGGTTCGGGCGCCGCCGCCCGCCGGGGCCGGAGCAGGGGCAACACTTGCGCTATGATCTGGAAATCACCCTGGAAGATGCCTACCGGGGCGGGACCAGGCAGATCCGGATACCCCGTACTGAAACCTGCCCTGAATGCAAGGGCAGCCGGGCCCGTCCAGGAACCAAACCGGAAACCTGTCCCGCCTGCGGCGGCAGCGGACAGCAGCAGGTCACCCGCGATACTCTTTTCGGGCGCATGGTCAATGTGCAGACCTGCCTGCACTGCTCCGGAAGGGGCACCATAGTGAAGGAGCCCTGCCCCGCCTGTCGGGGCGAGGGCCGCGTTGTCCGCGAGCGGACCATCGAGGTTAAAATACCGCCCGGCGTAGCCCATGGGACCCGTCTGCGTGTCCCGGGCGGCGGAGAAGCTGGGCTGCGCGGCGGCCCGCCGGGCGATCTTTTTGTGGTCACCGGCATTCGCCGGCACAAGCTTTTCCGGCGGGACAAAGACGACCTGATATTTGAACTGCCCCTGTCGATGTCCCTGGCGGCTTTGGGCAGCGAGGTGGAGGTGCCGACGCTGGAGGGGACAGCAGATATGAAGGTGCCCGGAGGCACACAGCCGGGGACTGTTTTCCGGCTTAGGGGAAAGGGGATGCCCCGCCTCTACGGCTTGGGGAAAGGGGATCTGCGGGTAAAGGTAAATGTGGTTGTGCCAAAAAGGCTTACTGCGAGGGAAAAAGAACTGTTAACCGAGCTGGCCCAGCTGGATAGCTCCGCAGACAAAGGGAAAAGTTTTATTAATCGGGTCAAAGATGCCTTTAGCGGGGGTTAATCGGCCGGGCAAGGAGATCAGATGCATTATTTTTTCAAGGAAGGGCCGGCCCTGGCAGCCGGCCTCATAATTGAACTTGACCCGGCCGATGTAAACCATGCTTACCGGGTGCTCCGTCTGCGAAAAGGGAATCCTGCGGCTGTCGCCGACGGCAGGGGATCGGTTTTCCGGGGGACAATGGAATCCATCGGCCCCAAGGGCGCTGCGATCAGGTTGGTTGAGGCGCTCCCTGCCGCTGAACCTCCCCGGCAGGTCATCCTGCTGCAAGGGCTGGCCAAAGGAGAGAAAATGGATCTCATCATCCGCCAGGCGGTTGAGCTGGGGGTGACGCAGATCGTTCCTGTATTAACGGAGCGCAGCATCCCCCGTTTTGATCAGCAGCGCGAAGCCGGCCGGCAGAAACGCTGGCGCAGCCTGGTCCGGGCTGCGGCAGGGCAGTGCCGCCGGGCGGCACTGCCACGGGTGGCTCCGGTGCATGAATTTGCGCAGGCGCTCACCCTGCTCGAGGGGCAGCGGACAGTGGTCCCCTGGGAGGAAGAAAAAACTATGGGCCTAAAAGAACTGTTAAAACAGCCCCTTGCAGAGAAGCAGGCTGTTTTCGTCTTTATCGGCCCTGAAGG
>CAZQVX010000054.1:3639-6520 GCA_964596845.1 uncultured Syntrophomonadaceae bacterium
GTGATTAACACCTGCGCGGTCACCGGCCGAAGCGATCACAAATCGCGCAAGGTTATCCGGCGCGCCAGGCGGCGTGCTCCCGGGGCTATCGTCGCGGTTACAGGATGCTACGCCCAGGGGTTTCCGGAAGAGGTAGTGGGGATGGAGCAGGCGGATCTGATCATCGGCACGCAGGGCCGGGAGAGGTTGCCCCAGATCATCGCCTCTCTGGAGCAGGATCGATCTTTTCGCAATCTGGTGCAGCCTTTTGAGCCCAAGAGTTCTTTTGAGGTGCTCCCGGCGCCGCGGCGCCGCGGCCGGTCGCGGGGTTTTTTAAAGATTCAGGAGGGCTGCGTCCAGAACTGCACCTACTGTATTATCCCTACTGTGCGGGGGCCGCTGCGCAGCCTGCCCCCCGGAGAAGCGGTGGCGCATGCCCGGGCTATGGTGGAAAGCGGCTACCGCGAAATTGTCCTGACCGGGATTCACCTGGGTCTTTACGGAGCCGATCTGGAGCAGGCGACCCTGGGGACGCTTCTGGATGAGCTGGAAAAAATTGAAGAACTGCGGCGGATCCGCCTTAGTTCTATTGAACCCTCCGATATTACCGGAGAGCTGGTCGAGCGGATCATCGCCTCAGAAAAGATCTGCCCCCACCTGCATATTCCCTTGCAAAGCGGAGATGGTGAAATTCTGAAGCGGATGAACCGTCCCTATACTCCTGAAGAATACCTTTACCTGGTCAGGTGGCTGCGAGAACTGAAAGAGGATCTGGCTATCAGTGCCGATGTCATGGTCGGCTTTCCAGGGGAGAGTGAAGAGCACCACCGGCGCAGCCTTTCCTTTGTCCACAGCATGCGTTTCAGCCGGCTGCATGTATTTGCTTACTCGCCCCGCCCCGGAACGCCGGCGGCGAGACTGCCCCATCAGGTTGAGAAAGCGGTGAAAGAACAGCGCAGCCGCGAGATGATCGATCTGGGCAGCGCAATGGCGGCGGCATTTCGCCGTAAATTTATCGGTTCTGCACAGGATATCCTGGTGGAGAAGGTTATGCCTCATCAATGCGGAGAAGGCTTGACCCCGCATTACCTGCGTGCCAGGGTGGCGCTTGACGACAGGGAACGCGGCCTGGTGGGTGAACTTCTTACAGCCAGGATCGAAAAAGAGGATGGGCAATTTTTGCTGGGGGTTCCTTTAAGGCAGACATAAACAGCCGCGCGGTGCATAAAAATAAGGTAAAAGTCCCTCAGGGAAGGGGAGAATTATCCAATGCGCCGCTTTTTTGTCATTGAGGCAAAACGCCTGTTACCCCTTTTATTTTTGCTTGTCCTGCTGGTGAGCCTTTCTATCTATGATAATTTTTTTCGTGAGTTTCCAGTGGTGGCTCCCGAAAATGATCCCAACATGGTTACTTTTGTCACCGCGGGTCAGGGCGAGATCAGCGCTCCGGCTTCTTTTGAGGTCATCGCTTCTGCGGAAGCCTGGGCCAGGTTTGAACAGGAACACACCTCCCTGCCCGGCTATCCCTTCAATCCCGCTTATGAGTACGCCATCAGCGCTGTGAACGGTGAGATCAAAAGCGTGCAGGTTTACCCCCAAGAGGACGGTGTAGTCCAGGTCCAGGTAAAGGTGAGCGGACAGCCCTCCAGCTATCATCTGGTAACCGTGGAACGGGAAAAGGTTGGCGAGCAGACCCACTGGCTATTTCTGGATGACAAAGATCAGATCGTACATGAGCTTCTTTTGACGGATGAAGAGAGCGAGGCTCAGGGGGATACAGCTGTGAAGGGAGCGCCCGGACCGGAGGTTCCGGCAGGTGATTAAAGGGAAGCCGGTTCGAAATCTTCCTCGATAAGGGCGGCCAGGTCTGCCAGAGTCCCCCGGTAGTTGCAGGGCGGGGCATCCTGGCCGTGATCGATGATCCTGCCTTCAACAAGAAATGTGTCCATGCCGGCTTTGGCAGCATAAAGGTCATCCAGGGTATCGTTTCCTGCCATAAGGCACCGCTCAGGGGGGATCCCAATCCGGGAGGCAATCTCGAGATAGTATTCCGGCCTGGGTTTGCAGTAGTGCATATTATCGATGGTCGTCATCAGGTCAAAGGGTGCGGCAGAGAGAGCCCCCCAGGAAAGGCGTTCGATTACGGCGCTGCGGGGAAAGATGGGCTGTGTGGCCAGTACCAGCTTCAAGCCTTTCCGCTGTGCCGCTTCCAGCACCTCCCTGGAATGTGCCCGGGGGGCGCCCCATGAGCGCAGGCGGGGGAACTCGTTTGTGTAGAATGCCTCGATCTGCGGATCGATTAAGGGCCGTTCCACTCCCAGGCGGCGGCAGAAATCAGTATAGAAGACAGTCTCATTGGTCTGCGCGGGATCCCGGCACTCAATGGTCTTCTTTGTGGCCTGAAGCAGGTGGAGGGCGAACTCGTCGGGAAGCAGGCGCCCGGCAAAGCATTCCCCCAGCGCTTGCAGGTAGGCTGGAATAAACCGGCCTAGATCGAGATCGAGCAGGGTGCCGTCAAGGTCCAGGAGCAGGGCGTCGTAGCGGCGCGCCGGCGCCGCTACCGGCCTATTCGTCTTCATATTCATCTTCCAACACTTCACCAAACTGCTGCAGCAGCTCAGAATTCATAATATCGCCGGCGGCTTCGTTAATTATTTTCTGAACATCTCCGATAAGCCTGCTGAAGCGAAATTCTGCATCCAGAAAACGTTTCACCGTCAAATTCAGGTTAAGTACTTCAAAAAGCCTGTCCAATTTATCCAGCTGTTCGGGAGCCACCTCCAGACCGGAGAGTTTTTGACTTTGCAGGCGAAACTGTTCTTTGCGGAAATCGAGCAGCATCTCACGGGCGCTGCTGTCTTCAGCCAGCAGATCCTGCGCCCCGGCATATTCTTTGAATTCA
>CAZQVX010000054.1:6620-8646 GCA_964596845.1 uncultured Syntrophomonadaceae bacterium
AAATAAACCTGCCTTTGCTTCTCAAGGAAATGATGCTGTGTTATAATAACAAAGGATTTTTCATTTGAGCAGGAGGACAAGAATGACTGCTGATTGTATATTTTGCCGCATCATCAACAAGGTGATGCCGGCGGATATTGTCTATGAGGATGAGGAGATCGTTGCCTTCAAGGACGCTTATCCGGCGGCCCCGGTGCACCTGCTTATTGTGCCGCGAAGGCACATCCCCGCCCTGACCGATCTTGGACCAGGTGATACTGAGCTCATGGGGCGGCTTATAGCTGTAGCCAACGATCTGGCCCGCGCTTTCAATGTGGATCAGTCAGGTTACCGGGTCGTGATCAATTGCGGTCGGGAAGGCGGGCAACTGGTTAATCATCTCCACCTGCATCTCCTGGGAGGAAAAGCGTTATCGCCTGCCATTGCTGAAGGACGGGGTATTTAGGACGGCCTGCTTTTCGGCGACGGTTCGCGTGGAGAGGGGGGAAGGATCATGTCTGAAGTCAAAGTCGGGAAGAATGAAACCCTCGACAGAGCCCTTAGAAGGTTTAAAAAGCAATGCGCCCGGACGGGAGTTCTTTCGGAAGCGCGCCGCCGGGCACATTATGAGAAACCCAGTGTGCGCCGCAAGAAGAAAGCGGAGGCAGCTAGAAAACGGCGCTACCGCTGAACTGCATCACCCGGAAGGGGGCACGGGTTCACAGCCTGATGCCGCCGCCCATTTTTAGTGCGGTCCAGCTGAGAGGATGAATTAGAACCACTGTATGACCCGGTTGGAACCAGCCGGGTCTTTCAATAGGGGGAGTTCCGATCATGCTGAGAAAAAAGAGAAAACTTGTCTGGACAGTTTTTTTTGCCGCAGGGCTTCTGGTCTTTTACGTGGGAGCCGGGTTTGCCTATCGGGAAAACCCGGCCCCGGTAGTGCTGCTTTCGGTAGAAGGGGTTATCGATGCGGGCATGGATAGTTTTATCGATCATGCGCTGGGCCAGGCTGGGAAAAAAGGCGCTGCAGCGGTGGTCCTGGAGATGGATACGCCGGGCGGCTATCTCGAGGCGGCGGAAAAGATCGTGAAACTGCTCGACGATTTTCCCGGCTCCGTTTATGCTTATGTCCGACCGCGGGCCCTCTCCGCCGGGGCCTATCTGGCCCTGGCGGCGGATGAGATCTATATGGCGCCTGGCAGCACACTGGGGGCTGCGGAACCGCACTTTGTGGGGGGAGGAGAGGTTGATGAGAAGCTTCTTTCCGCCTGGGAAGCTGAAATGCGGACAGTGGCAGAACGCCGGGGGCGCGATCCTCAGGTGGCGGCGGCGATGGTTCGCAAAGAGATCGCCATTGAAGGGGTAGTGGAGAAAGGGAAGCTGTTAACTCTGACCGGCACAGAGGCGCTGGAGTTGGGTTACAGCGAGGGAACGGTGGAAAATCGCGATGCACTTATGCAAAGCCTCGGGTTTTCCCAGTCTGAAGTGATCGTCTTCAGCTCCCGCCTTGTCGATCGCCTGGTCGGATGGACCACCCATCCTGTTGTGGCTACCCTGCTGCTCATATTCGGAATCACCTGCCTGGTGGTGGAGATTTTTACCCCGGGCTTTGGCGTTTTCGGAACGATCAGTATACTTGCCTTTACGCTCTACTTCGGCGGGCATTATGCCGCGGGCCTGGCTCGCTACTGGGTTCTGCTTCTTTTCGGCCTGGGGGTGGTACTGCTGCTCATCGAGGCGGTCATTCCCGGCTTCGGCATTATGGGGATCGCCGGGATTTTATCGATTATCGCTTCGATTGTCCTGGCCGCCAAAACGATCGAGGCCGGGCTGCTCATGTTTTTTGCGGCTCTGGTTCTCTCTGCTCTTTTTGCTTACCTGGCCTACCGCTTTTTCGAACGCCGGGGCGCCCTGCGTCGTATTTTTCTGGCCGATGAGGCCCGTTCCGAACTTGGCTATGTTTCCGCCGCAGATTACAGTGATCTATACGGCCTTGAGGGTGTGTCATTGACCGCTCTGCGCCCCGCCGGCACGGCAAAAATCG